>CAZMWS010000123.1:0-6295 GCA_964570085.1 uncultured Lentisphaeraceae bacterium
ATAAACTTTCAAATATCAAAAGTATGTATGTTGACTTAAAAAGCGTTGGTAATAAACTTTGGGAAAGATTTAACGCGCCAAAGGAAAGCATAAAATGGTATTATGAAAGCATTGTAAAAGCACTTGAAAGCAGCTTAAAAGACTTTGAAATGTGGAAGGAATTAAAAAGCACGGTTGAAGCGGTTTTTGAGTAAAAGTCGAAAAATGTTATGCAGAGAAAATGCCATTTTGAGTAATAAAGATACGAAAATGAGATATTCCTTAGATAATCAAGATGATGTTTGGGCTAATTACAAAAACAGAAATGAGGCCCTTGTAACAAAAAAAATTAATCCCTGCAAAAAAAATTGCAAAATAATTTGATATTGACAAAAAAAATATGGTATAGTTATAATTAAAATAATTTGATATTGACAAAAAAAATATGGTATAGTTATAATTAAAATAATTTGATGTGCGAAAGAAGGCAGTCAATCATTTATATGGTTGGCTGCCTTTTTTTGTCTTTTTGGAGTTTTCAAAATGGATAATTTAGAGTTTATTGAAAATCCTTATGTTTCTATTCCTATGACGATTTGTAAAGCATTGCCGGGAGAGGAAGATGAGAACGGAAATTATACTTTTGAAGTAGAAGCCTCTAATGAAAATTTGGATTTGCAGAATCAAAAGATTTTGCAATCAGCTTTATTGAAATCAAAAGAATATTTTCTTTCTAATGGTGTAATTTCAGATGATCACCAGCATAAAACTAGAAATCCAGACGGAAGCGTTGAAACAAATAAAGATAAAATAATTGGAGAGCCTCTCTCTATTAGAACAGACGGGAAAAAAACTT
The DNA here is from genome assembly GCA_964570085.1 of uncultured Lentisphaeraceae bacterium. Classification (GTDB taxonomy): domain Bacteria; phylum Verrucomicrobiota; class Lentisphaeria; order Oligosphaerales; family Oligosphaeraceae; genus UBA1724. The sequence continues at coordinate 836 of CAZMWS010000123.1, forward strand.
TTGTAAAAGGCATTTTATACGGTGCAGTAAAAGCAGCAAAACCATTTATTACTTTATTAAAAGCCGGGTCAAGTAGAGTAAAAGCAAGCGTTGGCGGGATAATGCCAAAAGTAAAGCAAAATAATGACGGCTCAGAAACTGTAACAAGTTTTATGTGGAATGATTTAGCATTAACTTGCTCTCCAGTAAACTGGACTGTCGGGTCGGCAAGTTTTGCTAAAAGTATGTCTACTTTAGATTTTTGTAAAGCATTGTCGGCTGGGTGTGAAACAGATGCTTTACAAATGAAAGACGGTGCTGCGTTACAAGATGAAGATTTAGAAGATAAAACAAAAAAAATTATAGATATTTCAGATAATTTTAATCAGGGAGAAGATGAAGAAGATGATTTGAAAAAGTCGGACGATGAAATTCTCAACGAAGTGAATATCTGTATAAAAACTGGTGAATTAAAAACACGAGACGATATAGAAAATTTTCTTATTGAGCGTGGATTTGATAAAAATAAAGCAAAAGAGCAATCTTTTGAAATTATGGGACAAGGAGGACAAGAAATGAAAAAAAGTAATTTCTCAAGTGCTATTGACGGTCTTTTAAAATCGTTGAAAGACGATGAAACTGAAGAAAAGAAAGATTCTACTAATGATATTGATGATGAAAATGAAGAATTGGATTTTTCAGTTGAAGATGAAGACAAGGAAGATGAAGATTCTACAGAAGATGAAGATTCGGACAAAGACAATGAAGACGATGCCGAAGAAGACGATTTGAAAAAATCGAATGATTTTGTAGATGCAACAGATTTAATTAAATCTATGGCTGGACAGATTGATTCATTGTCGAAAGAAAATGAAGAATTAAAAAAATCTATTCAGGAAATTCAGGACAAAATGACAGATGTAACAAAGTCATTTACTGATTATTTAAAATCACCTAATGCACGAAATACTGTAATGCAGAAATCAATTAGTTGCAGTGATTCAGTAAGAAGTAAAAAACCTACTTTAGCAGATTTTGAAATCTTAAAATCGGCTTTGGTAAAGAGTTCTAAAAAGGGTGATATTACACTTGAACAAGTACAATTCTACAATTCAGAATTCCAGAAATCTATTAAAGGTGCGAAAATGAGCCCTAAAGTTTGGAATGAAATTTGTAACATTGTAAATTCAAATAGATAAGGAGAACAAAAATGAGCGATATTTTTGATAATGAATTTGATTCTAATTCACGCAATGACGAATTAGAAAAGGCTTTAGAAGCTGGTTATGGAACTGATGCAAGCGAATATAAAAACGGTCGTGCTTTGCAGCGAGAAGACCTTGAAGCTACTTTAGTTAGCGTTCTTGATGTAAAACAGAATGATTTGAAACTTTTCCATAAATTACACAAACAGCCAGTATCTTCTACTGTACATCAGGTTGTAAGACAGACAGGTGTCGGAGACGATGAATTCTTGTTTGTTGGTGAAGGTGAACTTGCAAGTGAAGATAACGGAAGTTTTGAACGCAAGATTTATGAAACAAAATATATTTCAAGTGAATGGAAAGTATCACATCCTCTTACATTGACAGATACAACTGATAACCCAATTAATGCACAGAAAGTATCGGCAGTAATGCGAGTATCTAAAGGCGTTGAAAGAGCGTTCTTCCACGGAAACTCAGAAATTAATCCTAAACAGTATGACGGTTTTATTAAAATCATTAAAGATTCAGCAAACAACAAAACAGTTGCAGAAAAAAATCGTGCTACTATCTTTGATTTAAAAGGCCTTGAACTTGGTGAAAAATCAACAGAGTTAGGAATTAATGCAGATATTGATTTGTTTAATGCTATTGCTGAAAAAGTTTATTCAAAAGGTGGAGACCTTTCAGAAGCATACTTCGCTCCAGTTGTTGCTAATCAGTTCTGGAACATTATGCAGGATAGATTGCGATTCAATGTAAATGACGGTTTAATTGGATTCTCACAGTTGCCAGATATTCCTACAGCTACAGGCTCAACAATCAGAATTAAAGATGATTGTGGTGCAGATAAAATGTTCCATGTAAAAGGAATTGTAGAAGCTTGTGGAGATTCTTCTAAACGCCCATTTACTCCTACATCAATTACAGGTGCAGTTGCAGAATCTACTGATTCAGAATTCTCATCTGGTTTTGCTGGCAATTATACTTATGCAGTTCACGCAGTAAACGCATACGGTATTTCAGCAGGTGTTACAGTAAGCTCAGCTATTGCCGTTGCTGCCGGAAACAAAGTAACTCTTACAATTACTCCGAATTCAGATGGCCCAGTTGCTACAGGCTTTATTATTACACGAACAAATAAAGACGGTACTCAACTTATGGAAATGACACGCATTAAGAATACAGGTGCCGGAACTGTTGAATATGTAGATGTAAATAAAGAATTGCCTGGAACAGCTCAGATTGTTCTTCTCACAGCAAATTCTTCAGATACATTAAGTCCAAATGTTTCTTTTGCTCAGCTTATGGGAATGAGTAACTATGACTTACCTACAGATTCAAGTATTGCTCATCGTGGTGTTGTAATGACTTACGGAACACTTGAAGTACGAGTACCAGAATATTGTGCATTGATTGACAATGTAGGATATAAAGGCGGATTGTACTAATAAATAATTAAGAGGCGTTGTATGGCAAGAACAACAACAGCCTCTACTCAAAAAGTAGAGACTGAAAAAAAAGTTGAAGAAAAAATTACAGTAGAAACAGAAAAAGAAGAAACAGTAAAACCTAAAAAATCTGTTTCTTTTGGAGATGACGACATTGTAAAAGTAAAATGTGCTAGTCTTGCTGGTAAATCTGTAATTGGTAAAGATTCAAAAACTCCGTATGTTTTTAATGACAATGGAATCACGGAAGTAAAAGGAAATGTTGCAAAATATTTTCTTTCAATCCCGGGTTATGAATTAGTAAAGTAAGGTAAAAAGTAAAAATGTCAATATCCGTTGAAAGTACAGCTACAAGAATTATTCTCAATATAAATGATAATCGTGAAAAGTTTTATCTTCAAAGAGCATTTTATAAGAATAGAACTTGGGCGACTTATACCGACAACGGATTTGTCATTTTAAATTCAGATGATTCAATAAAACCTCTTGAAATTAGTGCAGGTGATTTTATTGATTCTTTTGAATTAGAAAATGGATTATGGGAATATCGTTATATTCCTGTTTCAGACGGTTTAAATGCCGCCGGTGAAAAGTTTGTATATTCAGAATGGATAAAATTCGGCAATGCCGATTGTATTGGATATACATTTAATAACTATCATTCTCCAGAAGGAAAATTCGGTTCTGTCTTAATGCCAGATGATTTGAGATATACTTATTTATGGGGTACAGATTTTAAGGCAACAAATGGGACTTATTTTACAGATGAACAAATTAAATTCTTTATTGAAGAGGCTACCTCTTATGTAGAGCGTATGCTTAATATAACGATTGTAAAGAAAGTTATTAAAAGTCAAGCAGAAGATAGAAACTTAGAAAAAGGTGTTGATTATGATGAAGAAGAGCCGTTTTATGATTTTTCATACAGAAAAATACAACGCTATGGAATGATTCAGACTAAATGTAGACCGATTATAAGTGTTGAAAAATGTGAATTAGTAAATAGATGTCAAAATAGAATTGATTTATTAAAAGATTCAGTAGTTGATAGGAAAAAAGGGATTATAAAGTTTTTAAAACGCCCATATCTTCCTACAGATACATCAAGAGGAATTTCAACGGCTATAGGGCGTTATGGTTCAGAAACTTTTCAAGCTCATTTATTCTATTCAATAGATTATACAGCTGGCTATAAATGCAGTGATGATGTCCCTAGTGATTTAAGACAGATTATAGCAAAAATTGCGGCAATTTCTTTATTAAATATTATTGGTGATGGTTTGATGTCCGGATTTAGTAGTAGTTCTTTAAGTATGGACGGAATTTCAGAAAGTTTTAGTTCTACACAGTCGGCAACATCAGCATATTTTGGTGCTAGAGTAGCAGTCTATCAAAAAGAAGTTGAGAATTATATTCGTGATAATAAGTACAGATTTGGTTTTATCCCTATCGGTGCTTTGTAGATATATTTTGCTCCATGAGTTCTTTTTGTCTCTCATTAAAAAGACAAAACTTTTTTTTATAAGGGGAAAGAATGATGCCACAATATTACGAAAGAATGGTTCAAGAAAAAATAGACTTGGAAGGAAAGCTTAAAAAAGCAAAAAAGATTGTAGAAGATATTCCTTACAGAATGGATAAAACGCAAATAGTATTATTAGCAGAACAAATAAAATATATGACTTCATACTTAGATTGTTTGAACGAGCGTATTGAATATGAGAAGGCAAAAAATGGAAATAAAAAATAAACTTGAATATTTTAAAAAAGAATTAAAAGCAATTTTAAATAAACAGTTAGAAGAATCTAATAGTGTAAAAAAATCTTTTTCAGAAAGAATAGATGAACTTTTAAAAGCGTACAATAGAGGGCATCTTGTACCTAAACAAGTTAATGTACGAAATTCAAAAGGAAAAGTATTCTCAAAAACTGTATATATAAATCCTAATAAACAAAATGGCTTAAATAAATATCACGAAACTGATTCTAAAGGTGCAAAGATTGCTATTGCAAAACTTATAAAGGCGGTTGATAAGTGTCAAAGTGAAGAAGAACTTTATAAACTTGTTTTACGCAATAAGGGCAGATTTTCAGACAATGAAGGTAAGCCGTTACCGATTGTTACGGAATTAAGAAAGTACGTTGATTCTAAAAATTCAAGTTTTGATAAAAAAGTGCAAAATAGCGGAGTTACAAAAAAATTAAGGGATAATTTTAATAATATTACAGAAAAATATTTGAATACGAACTTTACAAATAAGGCTACAGGAATTGAAGCAACTTTTTCAAAAGAAAGCCAGCATGAAATTAGAAGCAATGTAACAAATTCAAAACGAAATGGATTTACAATTCAAGAACATTTTGAAGTTGCAAACCAAATAAAAGAATTGTTTGAAGGTGCGACTTTAGAAAAAGAACACGAAGATACAAAACATAATCAACCTGATGTAAGAATTGAAAGATTTTTAAGTAAAGAAATAACTTTAAAATCCGGAAAAAAAGTTAGAGCGTGTATAACTGTAAAACACTATTTAGATAAAAACGGAAGAAATATTTATTCACTAGAAACAATGGATATAAAAAATGCCCTTGAAAAGACAAGGGCGAAAGGGCAGCCGTCAAACGGTCTGTCCAACAACTCTAATATACCACAATCAGATAATTCTGTCAAAGAAAATAACAATGATGTCAATAATGAGAGTGAAAAAAGAGTGACTGAATTAAAAAGTCATATTGAAAGCGTATTTGATAAATATATGAAAGATTCTTCTACAAGAAACACGGCTGAAACTATAGTAAAAAAATATGGTAAGAAAAAACTTGAA
>CAZMWS010000124.1:0-6251 GCA_964570085.1 uncultured Lentisphaeraceae bacterium
ACCAGAAGAAGGACGACTTCAAGCCCGGCAAACCCGATCAGAAGTCCGCCATGCAACAGCCCGGCAAGCCTGATCAGAAGTCCGCCATGCAGCCCGGCAAGCCCGCTGACCAGAAGAAGGATGATTTCAAGCCCGGCAAACCCGACCAGCAGAAGGATGATTTCAAGCCTGGCAAACCCGCCGACCGGAAGAAAGACGATTGCAAGCCCGGCAAGCCTGCCGAGCCTCCCCGTGAGGATGTGAAGCCCGACCATCACGATCACGATCCCCTGGGGCACGAGTTGTCGGCTCCTGTGAAGCCCACGAAGCTCCGGATACCCAAGGCCCAGGGTTCGACCACTCCTGACGGATGGTTTGACGACTGGAACGAGGCCCGTGCGGAGGCCCGTCGTACGGATCGCTGTATCCTGGTGCTCTTCACGGGGTCCGACTGGTGTCACTGGTGCAAGGTCCTGAAGAAGAAGGTCCTGAACACCAAGGAATTCAAGCGCTTTGCGGAACAGAAGCTGGTGCTCGTCTACATGGATGAGCCCTCCAAGAAGACTCTCCCCAAGCGGGTGCGCCAGACGCGCACCATGCTCATGCAGATCCTCCAGCCCGGTGACGGCGTCCCCGCAATCGTCCTGCTCACTCCGGATGGCAAGAAAATCGACACCATCCAGGGCTACGACGAGGATCTGGTGGATCATCTGAAGCAGGTGATCCGGTAGCCTCTCCATCATGCGCCCCAGCGGAAAAATGATCGGGGCGCATTATCTTTTGCAACTGCGTTGGCGGTGATTTTCAGGGACTTTGGACATCGCCAAGTGCCGTGGATGAGGGTCCCGGCGATCCTTTCCTTGTTTGCTCCGCGTTAGGCGGAAGAATCCTTTTTTCGGGACAGTAGCCATATTTTATGGCAGGCTCCAGAGACATTAATTTCAATTTGGGTGAAGCCACGGATTGGCGGGACCTGGAGGTCTTGCGCCAGGGCGGCTCCCACAGCCTCATGGTGGCATACCTGAAGGATGTGGGAAATCACCCCCTGCTGTCGGCAGAGGAGGAGGCCCATTGGGCACGGCAGTATAGCTCCTCTCGACAGGAGATCCGCGATCTCCTCCAGCAGCATCCGCAGGTCATCATGGAACAGCTCCGGATCCTGCGCGACGACCCCAAACGGAAGGATCTCACGACACTGCTCTGCTTTACGCAGAATCCCGAGGGGACGGTGGATGAAGAGGAGGACCTGGGAGACGAGGAGTCCCTCCGCGCTCTCGACAACGAGACCCTCAATGCCATCCTCGATGACCCCAAGCAGTCCGTCCTGGATGGCTCCCACGAAAAGGATGGCGAGGCGCTGCGGCGGACGGCGGAGATTATTGCGCCCTATTTGCGCGCCAAGGGGAAAATCCATTTCAAGATGCACTTCCTGTCGGACTGCGTGCAGATTTTTGTGCGTGGCGAATGGGAGGAGCCCGGTCTTTCTGAAGAGGAGAAGCAGGCCATCTGCAAGCAGATGTCCGAGGCCGCGCGTCGGGAGCAGGAGGCCATGAATGCCCTGGTGGAGGGCAATCTCCGACTGGTCATCTCCGTGGCAAAACACTTCCCCAGCCGACTCCTCTCCTTCCCCGATATCATTCAGGAGGGAAATATCGGTCTCATGCGAGCCATCGAGACCTTCGATTGGGAACGCGGACACCGACTCTCTACTTTCGCTTGCTACCGCATCCGGCATGCAATCTCCATGGCGCTCAATGCCAAGGGCCGCTCGATCCGAATTCCCGTGAATATTCTCCGGCAGCTGACACAGATCCGTCAGGCCGAACAGGACTATATCCAGGAGACCGGAAAGGAGCCCACCGACGAAAAGCTCGCGGAGATCACCGCTATCACGATTCCGCGTCTGCGCGCTCTGCGCCGAATGGTCCAGCAGCCACTCTCCCTCCAGGCGATCTCCACCGAAGACCGTGATTGGAATGAACTACTGCGCGCGCCCTCCGATCCCGGGGAAGAGCGCCGCGACCGGGAGGGGCTCCAGGAGGTCATGGCCGTCGCTCTGAAGGAGTTGCGTCCCAACGAACGCGATATTCTGGAGCGGCATTTCGGCCTCAACGGCAAGCCCGTGCAGTCCCTGGATGGCATCGCAGCACACTATGGCCTCACTAGCGAGCGTATCCGGCAAATCGAGTCGAATGCCCTCCAGCGGCTGCGGGTCGTCATTCGCAAGACGGGGGAAGCACACTAGCCTATTTCATAAAGAGCCTTTCCTGTTACCGCGCGTCTCCAGGGGGAGAGAAAAATGGCGCGGAACCGCATTCTGCCTGCAAATCATGACCACCACTATGGATCGACTGGATCCCAAGGAACTCTTCCGTTTCTTCTATCCCGAAGACACCCCACTGCGCCGACTCCTTCAACACCATAGCGAACAGGTGTGCCAGAAGTCCCTGGAACTGCTGGAGCACAGCGGACTCCCCCTGGATGCCTCCCTTGTGGAGGCAGGCGCACTCCTTCATGATATCGGCGTGGGACAGTGCCACGCGCCCTCTATCCTCTGCCAGGGCACGGAACACTATCTCCGGCACGGCCTCTTGGGTGCACAGATGCTCCGGAAATACGGTCGGGAGAATGGCTGCCTGACTCGCATGGAGCCCCTGGCACGCATCTGCGAACGACACACCGGCACCGGATTGGATCGCGAGGAGATCCTTCAGCAGAAGCTCCCGTTGCCCCCACGGGACTTTCTTCCACTCACTCCCGAGGAAAAGCTGGTCTGCCTCGCCGATAAGTTCTTCTCAAAATCCGGAAATATGGAAGAGAAGTCCCTGGATCGCATCCTCCACGGCCTCGAAAAGTTCGGTCCCAAGACCCTGGAACGCTTCCACGATATGTGCCGATTGTTCCGGATAGAAGCATAGAAGACTTTTTGCCAGGGCATAGCCCCTGTATGCCTGGAGAAAAATCTTTGGAAAGAAATGCGTATCGTGTCTGCCGTGGATATCCAAAGAACGGGGGTTGCTGCCCCCGCACCCTCACTTATCTTGCACCTAGGCGGTACCAGGGGGTAAATTTTCCCTCGCCCTCTTTTCTCCCCTTTATATTATTCCGTTTTCATTCACCGTACCTTCCTAGTCGTTTCTTTCCCCTTTGGGCACTGATTCTATGAACCGCACCCTTCCTGCCTCCCAGCGCATCGTCATCACTGGCGTGGGCCTGACTTCTCCCAACGCCAATTCCCTTCCGGAGTTCCGCGAGGCGTTATTGACGGGTCGTTCGGGGATTGGGATGGTGGATATGCGGTACTTTGGGAAAGCGCCGGCGGGTCTGTGCGACTTCGATGCGTTGAAGTATCAGAAGAAGCGTGACTTGCGTACGGGGACCCGTGCGGGCTCCATTGCGATCTACTGTGCTGGCGAGTGCCTGTCGGATGGCGGTCTGGATCTCTCTGGTGTGGACACCAGTCGGGTGGGCGTCTATCTGGGCATTACCGAGCATGGCAATGTGGAGACGGAGAACGAGATCTACGAGATCAGCCAGTATGACTACGACACCGCCTACTGGAGCCACCATCACAATCCCCGCACCGTGGCGAATTCCCCCGCAGGCGCCGTGACTCTCCGCTTCGATATCCACGGTCCGCACTGCACGGTGGGCGCCGCTTGCGCTGCCGGAAACATGGGCCTGGTGGCAGGAGCGCAGCAGCTCCTGCTTGACGAAGTGGATTATGCTCTGGCTGGCGGAGTCTCCGAGTCCCCCCGCACCTTCGGAATCTTCGCTGCCTTCCGCAATCAGAATGCTCTGGCGAGCCACGAGGATCCCACCATGGCCTCCCGGCCTTTCGACCGTGACCGCAATGGCATCGTCATCTCCGAAGGCGGCGCGGTCTTTCTGCTGGAGCGACTGGATCACGCTTTGGCGCGTGGTGCGAAGATCTACGGCGAGTTGCTGGGCTGGTGTTGCAACTCCGATGCCACGGACGCCGTGCTTCCCAATGCCGAGCGCCAGGCGGAGTGCATCCGCCATGCCTTGAAGAAGGCGGGGCTCTCTCCCCGGGATGTGAATATCGTGAATACCCACGCCACTGGCACGCCCGCCGGTGACGTCAAGGAGTGCGAGGCGCTCCGGAATGTCTTCGGCGACGATTGCCCCGAGACCTATTTCAACAACACCAAGAGCTTTATTGGACATTGCATGGGTGCCGCCGCCGCCCTGGAGCTGGCGGGAAATCTCCCTGCCTTCCAGGACCACGTGGTCCATCCCACCATCCATGTGGAGAATCTGGATCCCGCCTGCGCGCTCCCGAATCTGGTGCTCAATGAGCCGAAGACTGTGGAGAAGGTGGATGTGATCCTCAATAACTCCTTCGGCATGATGGGCATCAACTGCGTCACCATCGTGGGGAAATACTCCCCGGAACCGTAGCTCATTCCTCCTCCCCTTTCGTGGCCACAAGGCCATTTCAAAACCGCACACACAAAAAAAGGAAATCCCTTCCCATGACCAGATCCGAAATCCACGACGCAATGCTGGAAATCCTTGACGAAATCAACCCCGATGTGGACTGGAAGTCCTACGGTCCCGAGGACTCCCTGCGGGGCACTCTGGAGTCCATGGACTTCCTGGATGTGGTGATGGAGCTTCGCAAGCGCTACAAGGTGGTGGTCCCCGAGGCGGATTATGGTAAGCTAGCCACCCTGAAGGGTTGCGTGGACTACCTGGAGGCGCCCCTGGCCGACAAGTAGCGGAATACCGTTTCGCATTTTCTAGTACAATTAAAGGATATCAAGGAGAATTCAGGCATGGCCGAGTTGCAGAGTGTGAACTGCCCGCCGCCGCGGCACGTGAAGGTGTTGGGTGGCCAGGGATGGATTGGTCTGGTGGATCAGATGGGCACGGAGAGCAGCATCGTGAATGCGGCGCGTGTCTCCTTCGGCAAGATGCGCACGGAGATGGACGAACGCGACGTGAAGCTGCTGAAGTATCTCATTGCCAATCAGCACAATACCCCCCTGGAACACGTGGTCTTCACCTTCCTGGTCCACTGCCCGCTCTTCGTGCGCTCTCAATGGCATCGCCATCGTACCTGGAGCCACAACGAGATCTCCCGCCGCTATACCGAGGTGGACCTGGAGTTCTATGTGCCCCCCGAAATCCACGCGCAGGCGGCCTCCGACCGGCAGGCCTCCGCGCCGGCTCCCGAGGATATGGACCAGCAGGCCATGCGGGCGGCCATCGACAAGGCAAACCAGGATAGCCTCCGCGCCTACGAGGCACTGCTGGCCGGCGGCGTCTGCCGCGAACAGGCACGCGGCGTCCTCACCCAGAATCTCATGACTACCTTCTGGGCTACCGTGGATCTCTCTAATCTCCTGCGCTTCGTGGATCTGCGCTCCAGTGCCCACGCGCAGTGGGAGATCCGGCAGTATGCCGAAGCCATCAAGACCCTTCTGCGCCCCGAGCTGCCCAATGTGGCCGAGGTCATGGGCTGGAACAAGTAGAACGCACCTGTTTTTGTGGAAGCCGTCGCTCTTTTTTTGGGGGGGGAGGGTGGCGGTTTCGAGGCTTAGGCCATGTATACCGTGATTCTCTGCCACGGGGACTTTCCCCGTCGGGCGCGCTCCCTGGAGGCCCTCCGTCAGGCGGACCATCTCGTCTGTTGCGATGGCGCCATGGAGGAGTTGGAGGCCTGGGGACTCCGTCGCCCGGATGCTATTGTGGGGGATCTGGATAGCCTCCATCCCGCTCTGAAACGACGCTATTCCGAATTGCTCCACCCCGAGGCCGAGCAACTCACCAACGATCTCTCCAAGGCATTGCGCTTTTGCCAGAAGACCTATCCCGGAGAACACATTTTGATCCTGGGCGCAGGCGGTCGCCGGGAAGACCACCTCCTGGGAAATCTCGCCATCCTGGCGGAACAGTCCGACGCCGAGCTCTGGACGGATTTCGGACGCTTCCTGTCCTGCCGGGGGGACTCCGAGATCGCCGCGCAACCCGGCGACCAGCTATCGCTTTTTTCTTTGGATTCTGATGCGCGGCTCTCGCTGGAGGGCGTTCGCTGGCCCTTGGAGCAGGCGACTCTCTCGCGGCTGTGGGAGGGAACCCTGAATGAGGTGACCGAGAACCCCGTGCGGCTTCAGTGTTCCGAAAATGGTGGCACCCTGGTCTATCTTCCTTGGCGGAATCTCTCCCGGAAGGACTACTGTCTACCGCCGCAATGGCTCCCCTGGAATCATGTCCACTTTTGCGGCATAGGCGGCGTTGGAGTCTCC
>CAZMWS010000125.1:0-6227 GCA_964570085.1 uncultured Lentisphaeraceae bacterium
CCAATATGGGCGCGCTTAGCGTACGCGCCGGTAGATTCCGGCGCGGGGTTTCGCCTGTGCGAAACCCTGGCCAAACTTCCTCCTTCCTCCTTCCTCCTTTCTTATACAAAAATGGGGCCCCTGGCGTTTGCCAGGGGCCCCTTTTTTGCTTTTACGCCTTCTGTGCTTTCACGCAGCGTCGTTTCATGGGGATAAGGAATCCGATGAGGATTGCGACGGTGAGGGGGAAGACGATGAACCAGTTTTGGATCAGTCCGGCCAGGAGGAATCCGATGAAGGAGACCGCGGCCACAGTGATGGCGTAGGGCAGCTGTGTGGACACGTGGTTAAGGTGCTGGCAGCGTGCGCCTGCGGAGGACATGATGGTGGTATCGCTGATGGGAGAGCAGTGGTCTCCGCAGACTGCACCGGCCAAGCAGGCGGACATTCCGATGATCATGAGGGGGCTGTCGCCGGGGAAGATGCTGCAGACGATGGGGATGAGGATACCGAAGGTTCCCCAGGAGGTTCCGGTGGAGAAGGAGAGGAAGCAAGCCACCAGGAAGATGACGGCGGGCAGGTAGTGTCCCAGTCCGGCGGCGTGGCTGCCCATCATTCCGGCGATGAAGTCCTTGAGCATCAGATTCTCGGTCATGCTCTTCAGGGAGGTGGCCATCACCAGGATAAGGATTGCGGGGACCATGGCGACGAAGCCCTGCCGGATGCAGTCCATGGCGTCCTTTGCCTTGATGACGCGTCGTGCAACCAGGTAGATGATGGTGAAGAGGAGTGCCACCAGACCGCCCAGAGGCAGTGCGGAGGAGGCATCGGTATTTGCGAAGGCATCCACGAAGGAGGTATCCTTGCCGTATCCGCCCACGTGGAGCAGTGCCATGACGCTGACCACGATGAGCACCAGGATGGGCAGAACCAGATCCATGAAGCGGCCCTTGGCATTGTCAGGGACCTTCAGCTCGTCGGCCTCCTCGCCGCCCTCCGTGAAGAGATCGCCCTTTTCCATGGCGTTGCGCTCGTGGATGGCCATGGGACCGAAATCGATCTTCATGTAGGTGATGGCCACGATAAAGACCATGGTGAGCAGAGAATAGAAGTTATAAGGAATCGCGTGGACGAAGAGTTCCAGGCCGTTGTAGCCGGTGCCCTTGGTGAAATCGGAGACTGCGGCGGCCCAGCTGGAGATCGGCGCGATCATGCAGATGGGGGCGGCGGTGGCGTCAATGAGATAAGCCAGCTTTGCGCGGGAGACGCGGTTGGCGTCAGTGACAGGTCGCATGACGCTACCCACGGTGAGACAGTTGAAATAGTCGTCCACGAAGATGAGTACGCCCAGTAGGAAGGTCGCCATGCAGGCGCCGGAGTGGGACTTCACGTTCTTGCTGGCCCAGCGTCCGAAGGCGGCGGCGGCGCCGGTGCGGGTGATCAGTGCGGCCATGATGCCCAGGATGACCAGAAAGAGGAAGATTCCGGCGCCGGATTCCACGGAGTGGATAAAGCCCTTGTTGACCACGGTATCGAAGGTAGCCACGGGCGCGAAGTCAGCGGCCAGCAGTCCGCCGAAGAAGATTCCGATGAACAGTGAGGAGTAGACCTCCTTGGTGATCAGTGCCAGTCCGATCGCGATGACGGGGGGCAGGATTGCCCAGAAAGTGCCGGCAAATCGGCTGGTCTGCTCGGCCGCCTCCCCGGCGGTAGCGGCGTCCTGGCCTAGCAGAACGGGGGCGACTCCCAGAAGGACGCAGCAGATGCACGCGAAAGCCAGCAGTCTTGTAGTTCGGACGTTCATGGAAAAATGTTCCTCGTGTTGTTTATGTGGAAAAGCAGAGGGGAGAGAATTCCTTTTGAAAAAACACGCGCGCCTACCTGGTGCCGCGCAACGAAAAGTCTCTCAATATAGCCGCGTAACTTCGCGCCGATGCCATGCGCTTCTTTCCTGCCATTTTAGACGGCAATCCCAAGGGCTTCCGGGCATAAAAAAACTCCCGATGCCTTGAAGGGCACCGGGAGTCTTGAAATTGGTAGCGGGAGGGGGATTTGAACCACCCAACCTTTAGGTTATGGGCCTAACGAGCTAACCAGGTTGCTCCATCCCGCAATTGAAAAGCCGCACTTTCGTGTCAGCGGGCGTACTTTAACCCTTCTTCAGGCGATTGCAAGTCACCGGGCTAAATTAAGCGGAATTTCCGCCGTTCCCCCCATAGGAGAGCGATCACCCTTCACCCTATCTCTATCCGTATACTATGAGCACGAGCGCAGCCACCCCACGAGTCTTCGTTTTGGGAAGTACCAATACCGACATGGTCATCAGCGGCGAACGGATCCCCTCTCCCGGCGAGACTGTCTCCGGCGGGCGTTTTCTGATGAATCCGGGCGGCAAGGGCGCCAACCAGGCCATCGCCGTGGCGCGGTTGCTCTCCCAGGGCACCTGCGTGTATATCGGAAAGGTGGGCGACGACCTCTTTGGTCACGAGAGCCAGGAGCGTTTCCGTGCCGAGGGCATGAATGTGCGTCTGGCGGTGGATTCCGAGAATGCCAGCGGCACCGCGCTGATCCTGGTGGATGCACACGGCCAGAACTGCATTTCCGTGGCGCTGGGCGCCAACGGCACTCTCTCCCCAGAAGACATCCGCCCCCGGCTGGCAGACATCGCCGGTGCCTCCGCGCTGCTCCTGCAGCTGGAGACCCCCATGGAGACCGTCTGCCTGGCAGCAAAACTCGCCCACGACGCCGGCGTGCCCGTCTTCCTGAATCCGGCGCCCGCCACCGAACTGCCCGCGGAACTCTATCCCCTCCTCCAGTGGATCACCCCGAACGAATCCGAGGCAGAGCTACTCACCGGCGTCCCCGTGACGGACGAAGCGGGCGCCCGGAAGGCGGCTGAGGTCCTGATGTCCCGTGGCGTGAAGAATGTCCTGATCACCATGGGCAGTCGCGGATGCTGGTGCAGCGTCACCGGCGAAGTGCATCCCGCCAATAAGGTCAAGGCGGTGGACTGCGTGGCGGCGGGCGACACCTTCAATGGCGCCTTCGCCGTGGCGCTGGCAGAGGGGCTCCCCTGCCGCGATGCCATTGCCTTCGCGCAGGAGGCCGCCGGGATCTCCGTCACCCGCCCCGGCGCACAGTCCTCGATCCCATACCGCCGGGAGATGAGCCGGTAGCCCCCAATGCACTTCAAGACGATCCCATCTCTCCTGGCCGCACTCGTCCTGCTGGCCGCCCTGCCCGCATGCCGTCCCGCGGATCCCCAGACCGCCCTGGACCGCATGAGCGCGCAAGAGCACTTCGCCGCCGGACAAGTGGCCGCCAACCAGGAGGAGACCCTTCCCCTGGCGCTCTGGCACTTCCAGAGCGCCGCCTCCCAGGCGCGTCCCGGCACGCCACTGTGTGACAGCGCGCGACTGGAGGAATCCCGTTGCCGGGCGCTCCTGCGGGATGCCTGGGGAAAAGCGGAGGAGCTCACTGGCGAGCGCCGCAGCCTGGAGGAAGAGAACCGCCTTCTGAAGACGCGGAACCAGGAGTTGGAGCGCTGGCTCTCCCGTCTGAATGCCGAGAATTTGGCCCTTCGTCAAAGCCTCCTGAAAGTCCAGGAGCGACAGGGGGCACAACCATGACCCGCCAAGCCACCTTCACTTTCATGGGCACCGGCACCAGCCGCGGTGTCCCGTTGCTCTGCTGCGACTGCGAAGTCTGCCGATCCAAGGACCCCCGCGATACCCGCACACGCTCTTCCGGACTGGTCACCTGCGGAGACACCCGCATCCTCATTGACTGCGGCCCCGAATTGCGGCTCCAGCTGCTCCGGGAACACGTCACCGCCCTGGACGCCGTCTGCCTCACACACCCGCATTGCGACCACCTGGATGGACTGGACGACCTGCAGGGCCTCACGGTCTACAGCCGCCGGGAACTCCCCTTCTACAGCTCCCCTGAGGTCCTGAAGACCGTCCGAGAGCGCTTTGGCTATGTGGACCAGCTGAAGATCCTGCCTGATGGCTCCCCCCGCTGGAGCGTCCCGCAACTGGACTACCGGCCCGTCACCGCGCCTTTCCGCGTCAACGACATCACGGTGACGCCGCTGCCGATCTTCCATGGTCGTGCCGCCACCTACGGCTACCGCATCGGATCCCTGGCGTATATCTGCGACTGCAGCCGCATCCCCGAGGAGACCTACCCACTTCTGGAGGGCGTCACCGACGTAGTCCTGGACGCCCTGCGCTGGAAGCCCCATCCCACACACTTCAATATCCTCCAGGCAGAGGACGCCTTCCACCGCATCGGCGCAAAGCGCGCCTGGCTCACGCACCTGACCCACGATATCCTCTACAAACGGGACCAGAAGCTCCTTTCCCCGGGATGCGCCCTGGCCTACGACGGCCTCTCCTTCTCCTTCGAAATCCCGGATTCCCAGGAGACACCGTGAGACGCTCCCCGAAGGACATCGCCACGCCGCCCCTGGCGCCACCGGGCACCACCGCCGCACCCCGACGCTTTCCCTGGATGGCAGTGCTGTGCCTATTTTTCCTGGTGCGGGTGTTGCCCTGGCTCCTGGGAGACCTCTGGTATGACGAGGTGCTCTCCCTGCAGCTCTTCCTGCTCCCCAAGGACTCACTATGGGAGATCCTGCGGGACTATCGGATCGCCAACAACCACTTTCTGGCAAACTGCCTCCAGTGGCTCTGGCTGAAGGCGCTGCCCATCGCCACCGGAAACGAGCTGCTCTTCCGGATCCCGCCAATCCTCTGCGGAATGGCCACACTCCTCGTGGTGGCGCGACTCTGGCGACGCTGGCTGGGAGAACGCCTGGCGCTGTGCACCGGATTCCTGCTGGCGGCAAGCCCCGTCTTCGCCGCATTCGCGATCTACGCCCGCGGATACTCGCTGGCGATGTTCCTCACCGCCTTGGGACTCACCGCACTCCTCCGCAGAAAGGAACGCCCCACGCCCGCCAATGCCACCGGACTCCTGCTGTGCTGCCTGGCACTGCCGCTGGTCATGCCCTCCGCCGCCGTGGCGCCCATGGCATTCTGCCTGGCGCTGGCGCTGTTCCCCAAAGCGAAAGGCCTCCCCTGGAAACGCCATGCGCTATGGCTCCTACGAGTCCTCTGGCCCGTCCTCCTGGGCACCACCCTGGGTTGCGCATACTACCTGAGCCTCTGGGAGGAATTCCAGAAAGCGCGCGGCGAATCCGGCGGATGGTCCTCCGGGTGGCTGGTGGCGGGGCACCTCCTGCTGGCGCTGGCACTCCATCTGGCACCCGTCCTGGGAGCCGCACTCCTCCCGAAAAAACACCCCGACGACTCCCAGAAGGGCGACTCCCGGACACTATCCCGCGCACTGGCACTGGGGGTCCTGCTGGCCGCCGCGCTCATTCTGATTGCGCCGACAGCGAAGGGCCATGCGCCCTTCCCGCGGGTCTTCCTGCCGTTGCTCCCCATGGCGACCCTCGCCGCCGCGCTCTTTTTCCGCGGCTCCGCCCTGGAGGACCTCCTGGCGCAACGGCTCCCCGCAGTCCTGGCATGCGCGGTCCTTCCCGGATTGCTCCTGGGGGCGGCATGCGATCTCGCCACCCACTGGGAGCTCTCCCAGGGACACATCCCCCAGAATCTCCTCCAGCAATACTACCGCGGTGACCAGGGATGCCGCCGATGGATCCAGCGCATCGCGCAAGACGCCGACAAGGAAGACGCCCTCCCCCTGGTGGCCGTCAATGCCACCGACGCACCCGCATTCCTCCTCTACTGGCAAATGCAGGGACTCCCCCTGAGCAGCCCCTCGGGACTTCCACAGGCATTCCCCGGAAATCAACGGCTCCCCGGACTCCACAACGCCCTGCAAAAGGGATACCCGCTAGTCTTCCTTACCCACGGTCCCACCGAACTCCTCCAACTCCTCCAGACACAGGGACTCCCCATGGATGCCAACTACACCCCCAAGGGCACCCTGGAAGGAAGGAGCCTCTACGGCAACTAAAAAAAAAGGAGGAAGGAGGAAGGAGAAAGGAGGAAGTGTGGTCGCTGCGCGGCTCTTCCGCCGCTGAAAGGCGGCGGTACGGTACCGTTTTTGGGGCCGCAATGCGGCGCGTGCTTTCCACCGGAGCGTGCCTTCCAAATCAGAGTTTCCGCCGAAGACTACCAAAGGACGGAGGGGCTGCGCCCCCGGACCCCCGCTACGGCGCAAAGCGCCGTAAGTACCTAGCAATTAGTGGCTAGTGGATAGTCTATAAGGTTCCG
>CAZMWS010000126.1:0-6210 GCA_964570085.1 uncultured Lentisphaeraceae bacterium
TCCTACCCGTAATAGCTCACTTTCCTAGCCGAGCCCCAACCAAAGGACTGGGGCTGCCCGCCCCCGGACCCCCGCTACGGCGCTTTCAATGTGCCGTAAGTACTTAGCAATTAGTGATTAGTGGCTAGTTTGCAAGGTGCCGCAGGCGCCCTTCCGCCGCTTCTTGCGGCGGTACGGTGCGTTTTTGGGCTTCGAGACTGTCCTACCCGTAATAGCTCACTTTCCTAGCCGAGCCCCAACCAAAGGACTGGGGCTACCGCCCCCGTGCCCCCGCCTACGCCCTTCCGCCTACCGGCGGTACTGCGCGCCGAGCGCGCATGGCGCACGCGCCGGTAATTCCGGCACAGTTTTTTTGACAAACCCTGGCCTAACTTCCTCATTCCTCATTCCGCGGGCAAACGAGATTTCCTATCTTGTTTGTTCGCGGAATAGTGTCGCGTAGAAGCCGTTGTTTTTGAGGAGTTCCTGGTGTGTGCCGTATTCGGAGACGGTGCCGTGGTCGAGGACGGCGATATGTTGGCAGCGCACAGCCATGGAGACTCGTTGGGATACGATGACGGCGGTTTTGCCGGCGAGGAGAGTGATGAGTGTCTCCTGGATTTTGCGTTCCGTATTGGCGTCGAGGGCGCTGGTGCAGTCATCCAGGAGGAGGACCTCCGGCTGACAGAGGAGCGCACGTGCCAGAGAGAGCCTCTGGCGTTGTCCGCCGGAGAGCGACTGTCCTTTTTCGCCGATGAGCGTCTCGTATTGGACGGGCATCTCCAGGATGAAATCGTGGAGTTGTGCGGCCTTCGCGGCATCCAGGATCTGCTGGTTTGTGGCGGTGGGGAGCCCGTATGCGATATTGTCTCGGACGGATCCGGAGAAGATCTGTGCCTCCTGGGGGACCACTCCCAGCCGTCGGCGAAGCGACAGGATCTGGACTTTATCCAATGGCGTCTCGTCGTAGAGGATCTGTCCCTTTGTGGGCAGATAGAGTCGTGCCAGCAGATGGAGGAGCGTGGTCTTTCCGGAGCCGGAGGCGCCCATGATGCAGAGCCACTCCCCCGCATTCACCGTCAGATTCACATCGGAAAGCACCTCCTGGGAAACCGCGGACGCGCTTGCCGTGGAATCGCCCTCCCCCTCGGTCTTCCGGGTATTGTAGGCGTAACAGACGTGCTGGATCTCGATGCCCTTTTTGAGGGGCGAGGGGAAGGGCACGGCGTCTGGCGGCTCGGTGATCTCGGGGACCTCGTCCAGGACGGCGAAGCATCGTGCCAGGACCACCTGGAGTCGTTGCATTGCGAACGAGAGCTGTGCGTATTCTGCCACAGGCTGATAGAAGATCTGTGCCAGTGTCTGGAGGAAGACCAGCTTTCCCAGGCTCATGCGACCGGTGGCCACCAGGTATCCGCCCACCAGGAAGATGAGGCAGTTCTCGATATGGAGCGACAACCACGAGAGGAAATTCATGAGCATGTAGCGCCAATGGACCATCACCGCATCGCGCGCAAAGCAGGAAGAGAGCCGCCGGAAAGCCAGCGCCTCCTCCTGTTGCTGTCCGTAGGACTGCACGCACTTGATGGCGTCCATCTTCTGGGAGATGAGTCCATAGAGGGCGCTGTTGGTGTGGCGTTGCTGCCGCTGGAGTGCGCGCATCCGCGGTTCGAAGTATCGCTTTGTCATGCGGATGAAGGGGAGCATTGCCAGCAGGAGTACCAGGACGCGCCATTCCGAGACCAGGAGAATTCCCACGCCGAAAGTCACCTTGCAGGAGACATTCACCAACAGTTCCAGGCAGGTGGCGCTTTCGTCGCGGACGCCGGAAGTATCGCTGATGATGCGCGACAGCAGTTTCCCGGGAGTCGCGCGCTGCTGGTAGGAGAGCGAGAGCTCCAGCACCTTCCGGTGCATGTCCTCACGGAGGCGCCCCAGCACCTGCGTCGAGAAGCGCACCATGAGGAGCGCGCCCTTCCGCGCCACGCAGTTGAAGAAGACCTGCGTGGCGATGTAGAGGATTGCCAATAGCAGGAGCGCCTTTCCGGCCTCCACGGGACGCCCATTGAGGCGCACGCCGCGCGCCATGCGCCGGCCCAGTCCCTCCGTGGGCGGAGTGCGTCCGGGGACCCGGTGATCCTGTGAGACCTGTCGCACCGGGTGTCCCGTCACATCCTTCGCAGGAATCATGGACTCGCCCTGCTCGTCGGTGACCACCAGGATCTGATCCACCACCACGCGGTTCAGTGCAGCGATCACGAAGGGACCGGAGTTATTGAGTCCCATGACCAGCACGATTCCCAGGAGCATCCAGCGGAACTGCCAGAAATACTCCCGCAGATACCGCCCGATCCAATTGCGGCCGCTGTTCGCCTTGGCGAATTCGTCGCGGAACTCGCCGCGGTAGGCGTAATCCCGGGTATGCCCCTCGCCATACAGGAATCGGAAGAAGTTGCGGAGACTACTCTTCATCGTCGTCGTCCAGGACCCCCTTCCCGATATGCTTGGTATACAGATCCCGGTAGCGGCCATTTTCGATGGCCATGAGGGAGTCGTGGGTGCCGTGTTCCACCACCACGCCGTGGTCGATCAGAACGATCTGGCTGGCGTTTCGGATGGTGGAGAGCCGGTGCGCCACCACGAAGCTGGTGCGGCCCTCCAGGAGCCGGTCCATACCGCGCTGGATGGCGGCCTCCGAATCGGAATCCAGGGAGCTGGTCGCCTCATCCATGATCATGATGGCGGGATCGGCGCAGAGCGCGCGGGCGATATTGATGCGCTGCTTCTGCCCCACGGAGAAGGAGGATCCCTCCTCGCCAATGACCGTGTCGTAGCCCCTCGGGAGACTCATGATGAAATCGTGGATCTCGGCGGCCTTTGCGGCGGCCTCCACCTGCGCCTGTGTGGCGTGGGGCGCGCCATAGCGGATATTGTCGCGCACCGATACCGAGAAGAGATAGGATTCCTGGAGGACGATTCCAAATTGGCGCTGGAGATCCCGCAGCCGGTAGTCCCGCACATCCACGCCATCCAGGAGGATCTTTCCGCCAGTGACATCGTAGAAGCGCGTCAGCAGATTGAGCATAGTGGACTTTCCGCAGCCGGTGGCGCCAATGAAGGCGAGGGTCTCGCCGGGAGTCACATGGAGCGTGATGCCGCGAATGACCTCTACGCCCTCCACGTAGTGGAAATGGACATCCTCGAAGTCCACGCGGCCCTTCAGGCGCTCCACGCGGACCGGCTTTTCGCAGTCGCGGATCTCGGGGACCTCCCGGAGATACTCCCGCAGGCGGTTCAACGCCACCTTCGCCTCCTGAATGCGCCCCGCCAGCTGGCTGAACCGGACGCCAGGCCAGATGAGCTGCATGGCGTAGAGATTGAAGGCAAGCACCTCGCCGTAAGTCATCTGGCCCTTCAGCACCATGGCGCAGCCGCAGAAGTAGATCAGCGCCTGTCCCAGCGCCGCAATGAGGCTCACCGTGATCCAGAAGTTATTGTCGGCGGAGTCCCGGCTGCAGCCGTATTTGAGGGAGGAGAGGTTATTTGCGTGGAAGACCGCATTTTCGCGGTCCTCGGTGCCGAAGGACTTTACGGCCAGGGAGGCAGCCATGCGGTTCTGGACGCCGCCGGTGAGCACATCGTCCTCCCGGCGCATGAGGCGCGTGAAGCGGACAATGCCCTTGATGCTCAGACGGAAATTCGCCACAAAGACCACCACCACCAGGATCAGCAACAGCGCCAGCCGCCAGTTGATGACGAAGGTGACCACCAGCGCAATGAGGGAGATGATGGTATCGGAGATGGTGGTGGTGACCGAGGTATTGAGAATCAAGAGGAGGGTATCGGTATCCCCCATGACGCGGTTCACCACCTTTCCGGCGCTGTTCGTATGGAAGAACCGCAGCGACAGAAAGAGCAGATGCCGATAGACCGCGCAGCGCAGATCCGCAATAAAGAAGACCGCCAGCAGGACGGCGATGGTCGCCTGGAAGATGGACAGCAGCTGCTGCATGACCGGCAGCAGGACGTACGCCGCTCCCAAGACGGCGAAGAGCGAGAGATCCGCCTGGGTGAAGACGTGGTCCACCAACGCGCTGGAGATCAGCGGGACCATGGCGCTGCAGACCGCCATGACCAGCGTGAAGGCCACCACCAGCAGCATGCGCCCCAGATATGGGCGCAGCAATCCACTCAATGGCGGCGCGTCCGATTTTGCGCGCGTCTCGACCATCCGGCGCTACGGCTCCAGGTTCAGGAGGAAGCTCCAGAAGGAGCTGCGTGCGTAATAGATTCGTGCCTCGGCGGTGGTGCCCGGCTGAATGGGATACTCTCCGGGATCGAAGGAGCAGTATGCCATGCGGTAGGCGCTCTTGCCGTCGTTCTGGACCACATCCCGGAGGTGTTCGATGGTGCCGCGGAAGAAGATCCGCTGGACGGAGCCGTTGTAGCTGGCCAGCCGTGCGCGGTAGGGCTGTCCCACGGCGAGGCGGGTGGCGTATCGTTCGTCCACGCGGAGTTTCAGGACCTGTTCGGAACCGCCGAAGATCTCGTAGATCACGTAGCTGGGCTCCAGGAGCTCGCCCTCCACAAATTCGTAGCGGACCACCTGTCCGGCGATGGGCGCGCGGATCTGGCGGATTTCGATGCGCGCCTGGACCTGTCGCACGGATTCCTCCAGAGCGGAGAGCTCCTCGTCAATGGCGCGGATCTCCACGCCGTATTTTTCGCGATCCCGTTCCAGGAGATCCTCATAGACCTTGAAGTCCTTTCGGCGGAGGGCATCCAGGCGCACCTGGCAGAGTTCCCGCTGCAGCGAGAGATCATCCACCTCACGCTGGCTCTTCAGGCCCTTCTCCAGGAGGTCCTTCGCCAGGGAAAGACGGCTCTCGGCATTGGCCAATTCCAGCTCCGCCACCCGCAAATCATCCTGGTGGGTGCGCTTCTTCTCCTCCAGCTCCACGCCGCGGCGCGAGAGATCGATCTCCATCTCCGCCTGGCGGCGCTCCCGCTCGGAACGCAGCCGCGAGACCCGCGCATTGGCCTCGGAGAGCGCGGCCTCCTCTTCCGCACAATTCAATTCCACCAGGACCTGTCCGGCCTCCACCGTCTCGCCCGAAGAAACGCAGATCTTCTTCACGATGCCCGTCACCGGCGAACGGACCTCCGCGTATTCCTGGGTGGTCACATAGCCGGAGGCCGTGGCGTAGCGCTTCACCGGAATCAAAAAGCCCACCAGCACCACTGCGACGGCACCCAATAGCAACTTCGCCAGAAAACCCCACAATCGACGACGGCGCTGGCTGGCGGTCTCCGGAAGGCCCTCGCCTTCCGTTGTACGAAAATCTCCCATGATGACAAGCGTCCTCTAGTGATTCTTCTGGGTGCGGATGTAGTCCTTGGCCAGCATACGCATCTCGGTGGCGTCCTCGTCGTAGCGTTTCTGGCAGGCGTTGCAGGTAGAACAATCCCGGTTATAGCAGTCGCGGTGGACGCGTGAGGGATACATCTTCCGGAAGGCCTCGTAGCATTCGTCGCAGCAGAAGCAGTATCGTTCCTGCGTGGCGCCGAAAGCGATATGGAGCAGATGGAATCCGTCGGCGGTGGGGTTGGTGTTTTTGCCGCACCATCCGCAGGGAACCACCAGCTGCTTCTGGGCCTCCACATGACGGGTGGCGATCTCCTCCTTGGGCCAGCTGTATTCCACCCAGGTATACGCATCCCGCGGCACCTGCGCGGCAACCACGCCGTCCTTCACCAACAGGCAATCGCCACTCTTCAGGACGTATGCGCGCTCGCCCTCCAGGCACTCCTCGCTGTCCTTCAAGTGAATGCGCACCTTTCCTGTCTTCGGCAAATCAAACTGATGCCAGCCGCAGGCATCGCACACATTCGCGCCCACATGCTTGTAGATGTGCGCGCCACAGGAGGGACAACGCCCCAATTCCACCACGCGCAGACGCTTCACGGAGTCCTCCGCCGCCGAAATCACCGAGCGCTCCACATCCTTCTGCAGACGCTGGCTGCGGGTCACATCCGTCTTGTCCAGCATCGACAAATCGCTGGCCAGCTGCGCCCGCTGGTCCTCCGGCAACGCCAGATTCCCCATCATCGAACTAGGCAGATTCTGAAGGCCCGCCGGGTCTTCTTTGTCATGGTGACCAAATAGGTGGAACATACTGAAAAAAAGGAGGAAGGAGGAAGGAGGAAGGAGGAAGTTAGGCCAGGGTTTCG
>CAZMWS010000127.1:0-6169 GCA_964570085.1 uncultured Lentisphaeraceae bacterium
AGAAAACATAAAAAGGAGAGAGAGGAAGGAGGAAATTAGGCCAGGGTTTCGCAGCGAACCCCCGCGCCGGAATCTACCGGCGCATGCGTAAAGCGCGCCCATATTGGCGCGCAAAATTCAGAAATTAGAAAATGGCACCGCCGATAGGCGGAAGAAATTAGGCGGGGGTACGGGGGCGGCAGCCCCAGTCCTTTGGGTCCCCCGCCAGGAAAGAATCGTTTTTAGGCTAGCACCGTTCTCGAAGGCGGCACTCAAATACCGCGGAAGGGCGCCTGCGGCATCCTTATGACCTAGCCACTAGCGGCTAATGGTTATGTACTAAATCGCGTAGGGGCAGGTAGTGTTTTGTGCGCATTCGCCGCAGGTATGGCGGGTGGGCTCTTCGTTGCAGTGGCGCGTGGTGATTCCCGCGAGGGCGCTTACGGATTTCGAGGGGCTCATAAGGAGGGAGTCGTTGAGGGAGACCCCGATTTGCCGCCAGGAATCCAGTGCGGTGAGCAGTGGCGTCTGGAATGCCAGCGGGAGATCGCCGTATCCGGGACTGAAGCGCGGGCGCAGCGAGAGTCCCTGTGGGGACAGCTGTTGTGCGATGGCGTGGCAGAAGGCATCGCAGAGTGCCTCGATGCGTTCGGCGCCCAGTGCCTGGAGGAGGAATGCCTTTCCGGGGGAGAGTCGTCCGTAGAGTGCGATGAGGCGGTCTACTTCCAGTCCGATGGTCGCCACGAAGAGCAGTGCCTGTGTGCAACCCTGGAGGCTCTTGGCGAGATCGTATGACTCCACGGCGAGATCGTCGTCTTTTCCGAGGGTGATGCGCTTTTCCTGGACTACTGCGGGGACGATGGTGTAGCAGACGCGTGGCACCAGGATCTCCTGGGCATCAGAGCAGACCTCCTCCAGCAGCGACTGCACCCGGGAATCCGGGGTATTTCCCGCCCGGGCGTATCGCAGGACCTCGCGGGCATTCACCGGAGGCAATGCGGGACTCATTCGTTGCAGAAGGAAGCCCATGGCGGAGAGGTGCTTAAACAGTTATCCAAGGATATGGGAGAGATTCTCCAGGATCTTCGCGGCCACGTGGGGGTTATTCATGGAATAGACGTGGACGTGTGGGATTCCGTTGGCGAAGAGATCGATGATCTGGTCGGTTGCGTAGGCGATGCCGGCCTGCGCCATGGCGTCGGGATCGGCGCCGAAGGCATCCACCAGGCTCTTGAAGCGCTGTGGCATGAGGGAGTGTGAGAGCTCCATGGCGCGGGCGACCTGTGTGGCCTTGGTGATGGGCATGATGCCGGGGAGCACGGGCACCAGGATGCCGGCCTCACGGATCTTGTAGAGGAAATTATAGAAGAGATTGTTGTCGAAGAACATCTGGGTGGTCAGGAAGGAGCATCCGGCATCCACCTTCTCCTTCAAATAGAGGATGTCCTCGCGCTGGTTTGCCGACTCCGGATGGATCTCCGGATAGCATGCGCCGCCAATGCAGATCTCGGGCGCCGCCTGGTGGATCTCGTTGACCAACTCCACGGCGTGATGGTAGCTCCATTGTCCGCGATCCATCGCCTTGAGCTCCGGCGTCAGATCCCCCCGCAACGCCATCACATTCTCAATGCCCGCTTCCCGGAATTCCCGAATCCGCTGTGCGACGGTCTCGCGGCTGGAGGAGACGCAGGTCAGATGCGCCAACACCGGCAGATGGAATTGCTCCTGGAGCTCCTTCGCCAACGCCAGGGTGAAATCACTGGTGCCGCCGCCCGCGCCGTATGTGACGCTCAGGAAGGTGGGCTGCAGTTTGGCGATGGCGAAGGTGGCCGCTTCTATGCTGGCAAAGGCAGTGCTGGTCTTCGGCGGAAAGACCTCGAAGGAGAGGGAACGGTGGCCCTGCCGAAATAAAGAGGAGATCTTCATTTTACAGAAAAAAGGAGGAAGGAGGGAGGAGGAAGTTAGGTCAGGGTTTCGCAGGCGAAACCCCGCGCCGGAATCTACCAGCGCGTACACCAATTAACGCGCCCGAATTGGCGCGCAAAATTTGGAAGTTAGAAATCTGTACCGCCGTTATAGGCGGAAGAGCCGCGCAGCGACCTTGCACCTAGCAGCTAGCCACTAATCTGCTAAGTACTAAGTTCAGGGGAACGGGGGCGGCAGCCTCCCGTCCTTTGGGTATCCACATAGGGAAAAACGCGTCGATGTAGGGCACAAGTTCGGAGTGCGCCGCAGGCAATTTACCGTCGTTTGCGTTGGAATTCGTCTTTGAGTTCGGCGAGGAGTTTTTCGACAGTGACGCCCTCGGCAGCCGCGCGGAAGTTCAGGATGATTCTGTGGCGAGTCACAGGGAGCAGGAGCGCCAGGAGGTCCTCCTGGCAGACATTCCCGCGTCCCTGAAGGAGCGCACGCGCCTTTCCCGCCTGGATCAACGACTGCGCGGCACGGCTTCCCGCACCCCATTTAACGAATTCCCGGAAGCGCGGGAGACACTCCTCCGCTTGCGGACGCGTGGAGGCGCAGAGCCACACGGCGTCCTCTACGAGAGTGGGCGGCACCACGATCTCCTGGCAGAAGGACTGCAATTCCAGAAGTTGTCCGGCCTCCAGGACAGGCTCCAGCTCCGGGAGTGCGGCGCCGGTGGTGGCGGCGACCATCTGGACCTCCTCCTGCAGAGGGAGGTAGTCCATGACGATATTGAGGAGGAATCGGTCCAGCTGTGCTTCCGGGAGTGGGTAGGTGCCCTCCAGCTCCAGCTGATTCTGGGTAGCCAGCACAAAGAAGGGGCGTGGGAGGGGACGAGTCGCGCCGCCGACGGTGACCTGTCCCTCGCCCATGGCCTCCAGGAGGGCGCTCTGGGTCTTTGGGGGCGTGCGGTTCACCTCGTCCGCCAGCAGGAATTGCGCGAAGACGGGTCCCTCCTGGAAGCGCAGGCGACGATGGCCGCTCTCGGGATCCTCCTCCAGGAATTCTCCGCCCAGGATATCGGAGGGCATGAGATCGGGAGTGAACTGTATGCGTCGGAAGGAGAGTCCCAAGAGCCGCGAGAGGCTCTTGACCAGCGTGGTCTTGCCGAGGCCGGGCACGCCCGTCAGAAGCGCATGTCCGCCCGCCAACAACGCCGTCAAAAGCTGCTCCACCGCCTCCTCCTGACCAATGAAGACACGGCGCAACTGCTCG
The DNA here is from genome assembly GCA_964570085.1 of uncultured Lentisphaeraceae bacterium. GTDB lineage: Bacteria > Verrucomicrobiota > Lentisphaeria > Oligosphaerales > Oligosphaeraceae > UBA1724. The sequence continues at coordinate 3,160 of CAZMWS010000127.1, forward strand.
CGAAGAAGAGAAAGCGAAGAAGACAAATACATAAAAAAAGGAGGAGGGAGGAAGGAGGAAGGAGGAAGGAGGAAGTTAGGCCAGGGTTTCGGGGTCCCGAAACCCCGCGCCGGAATTTTACCGGCGCGTGCGTAAAGCGGCGCTAGAGGGCGCCGCAGTTGAGAGTTAGGAATTGTGCGCTTAACGCGCAGTGTGCGGTGCGTGGCCAGAAGGGAGTCGTCGGCTGTTGCGCAGGGGCTACATTACGCCATTTCCCCGCCGTGGGGAAAGCGCCGTCAGAGGGATAACCTAATGCCCGCCCACGGGTTTTCCTGATTAGTGCCTAGCGGAATGGCGATTCGCGGCTAGGCAAAACTCCCAGTTTGCGGCTTCTGCGGAATCCCCAGGCAAAACGCTTAATCCCCAACTGCACGCCAATTCCGGCGCGCTCAATGCACGCGCCGGTAGATTCCGGCGCGGGGGTCCGCCTGCGGAACCCTGGCCTAACTTCCTCCCTCCTCCTTCCTCCTTTTTCCCACTATGCCTCCCCAATTCGTATTCCAGATGCTCGGCATGTCGAAGTTCTACGGCGACAAGCCCGTGTTGCAGAACTTCAACCTCTCCTTTTACCTGGGCGCCAAGATTGGCATCGTGGGTGACAATGGCGCCGGAAAGTCCACGCTTTTGCGGATCATGGCGGGTGAGGACACGGAGATCATGGGCACCGCGACGATCACGAAGGGGATGCGGGTGTTATTGGTTCCGCAGGAGCCCCGTTTGAATCCGGAGAAGACGGTTCGTGGCAATCTGGAGGAGGCCATGGCGCCCATCCAGGGTCTCATCGACCGCTACGACCAGGTCATGGAAAAAATGGGCGATCCGGATCTGACGCAGAAAGAGACCGACAAGCTCAATGACGAATTCGACTTCCTGCAGAACGAGATCGACCGCCTGGACGGCTGGAATCTGGATCACCTTTTGGATGTGGCCAGCGATGCGCTGGTGTTGCCTCCCGACGATGCGGATGTCACGAAGCTCTCTGGCGGCGAGCGCCGTCGCGTCGCGCTCTGCAAGGCGCTCTTGGCGAAACCGGATCTGCTGTTGTTGGACGAGCCCACCAACCACCTGGATGCCGAGACCATCGCCTGGCTGGAAAAGGCGCTGCGGGAATATCCCGGTACTGTCATCATCGTCACCCACGACCGATACTTCCTGGACAACATCACCAAGTGGATCCTGGAGATCGAGAACACCCGCGGCATCCCCTTCGAAGGGAACTACTCCTCCTGGCTGAAGCAAAAGCAGGAGCTCCTCCGCCAGCAGGAGAAGAAGGAATCCGCGCGCCAGAAGCTCCTTGCCCGCGAATTGGAGTGGATCTCCGCCACTCCCGCCGCCCGCCAGAAGCAGAACCAGGCGCGTATCACCCGATACAACGAACTGGCCTCCCAGAGCTTCGAGCTGGAGCGCGACGAACTCACCATCCAGATTCCGCCGGGCGCGCGTCTGGGCGACAAGGTCCTCTCCGTAGAACACCTCTCGAAGGGCTTCCCTGGTCGCGGAACGCTCATCCAGGACGCCTCCTTCACGGTGCCGCCAGGCGCCGTGGTGGGCCTCATCGGCCCCAATGGCACCGGAAAGACCACGCTCTTCCGAATGATCATGGGACTAGACAAGCCCGATTCCGGCGAAATCCAGATCGGTTCCACCGTGGAACTCTCCTACATCGACCAGAACCGCGACGAGCTGGTGGATTCCCGGACGGTCTACGAGGAGATCACCGACGACCAGGAGAATCTCATGGTGGGCGGCAAGAGCATCAATGGCCGCGCATACGTCTCCAAATTCAACTTCCGGGGTCCCGCCCAGCAGAAGCTGGTGGGACAGCTCTCCGGCGGCGAGCGGAACCGCGTGCATCTGGCGAAGCTGCTGCGTCGCGGCGGGAACCTGATTCTTCTGGACGAGCCCACCAACGACTTGGATGTGAATACCATGCGCGTTCTGGAAAACGCCATCCGGGACTTCACCGGCTGCGCCATGGTCATTAGCCACGACCGATACTTCCTCGACCGCATCTGCACACACCTGCTCCTCTTCGAGGGCGACGGAAAGCTGGTCTGGTTCCCCGGAAACTTCGCCGAATACCAGGAGAAGTATCTCTCTGGTGAAGCCGGTTTCGCACACCGCCGCGAAAAGTACCGCACCTTCTAACGGAACCGCCCTCCCCTGTGACGCGGCATTCGCACGCAAGACATGTTCTCCAAGGCCAAGACACGGGAGCTCTTCCGGCGGCTGTCGGAGGTCATTGACCCGAAACCGGAACTGGAATTCGCAAACGCCTTCCAGCTTCTGGTGGCGGTGGTCCTCTCCGCCCAGACCACCGACCGCGCCGTGAATCAGTGCACACGGCGATTCTTCCCGGAACGAAAGACGCCACAGGACTTCCTGGACTGGGGACTCCCCGCCCTGGAAGAGGCCACGAAGACCCTCGGGCTATATCATAACAAATCCCGCGCTATCATCGGATTATGCGAGAAGATCCAGCGGGATTTCCACGGTGAGGTCCCGCGCACCCGCGAAGAGCTCATGACCCTCCCCGGCGTGGGCTGGAAGACCGCCAGCGTGGTCATGAATATCGCCTTCGACGCCCCCACTGTCGCCGTGGATACCCATATCTTCCGCGTTGCCAACCGCACCGGACTGGCACCCGCAAAGACCCCCGAGGCAGTCTCACGCATCCTGGAAGCCAAGACCCCGAAAGAATATCTCAAGAACGCACACCACTACCTCCTCCTCCACGGAAGATATACCTGCACCGCACGAAACCCAAAGTGCGAGAAATGCGCGATCAATGCGCTTTGCGCCTCTCGCGCAAATGGTTAGTACTTAGCTGGATAGCGACTAGCGGCTAGCTCATAAGGAGCCTGCGGCGCTTTTCCGCCTAACGGCGGGACACCCTATCGCTACCCTAGGGGATTTTTGGGGGAGCGGGGGGCTTGCCCCCCGGCCTTTGGATATCCCCCGCCTAATTTCT
>CAZMWS010000128.1:0-6161 GCA_964570085.1 uncultured Lentisphaeraceae bacterium
GGGGCAGTTTGGGGAGGAGGCGCCCGCCGAGGAGCTCTTCCACGCTCCCGCGCACCCCTACACGAAGGCACTGCTCTCCGCCGCACCGCGCCTGGAGGCCGATCCCGCCGGCGGACTGCGTCCCACGCCGCCGCCACCGCCCCTCTCCGGCGAAGTGCCCTCACCCGTCAATCCCCCCGCGGGATGCCCCTTCCATCCACGCTGCCCAAACGCCACGCCGGAATGCGCCAACACCATCCCTGAATGGACGAATCTCTCCGACGCGCACCGCTGCCGCTGTCACCACCCACTCTCTCACTCATGAAAAAAGCAGCACTCCTCCTCATTGCACTCCTGACGCTGGGAAGCCTCTCCGCACAGGAGAGCCTCCTATGGAAGAAGGGCTCCCCCACTCTGCCCATCCTCGTGGACTCCAATGCCGCCGAGCCCGTGCACCAGGCGGCGGAGGCGCTCTCGCAGTGGCTGGGGCGCGCCACCGGCGAACCCTGGCGCATCGCCGATGCAAAAAGCCTCCCTGCTGACGCCGTTGCGATCCGCCTCGGAGAGGCCGCACGCGTGGGATGCCCGGAGGCCCCGGAGCCCTCCGCCCTCCCCCACGACGGATACTGGCTCCGACAGGGAAACGACGGCGTGCGCATTGCGGGACGCGACTACGCGGGCGGCGATCTCTCCATGGAGACACACCCGCTGCGCAGTTACGAAGCCTGGAATGGCGAGCTGCGCCTCTGCGCCTTCGGCGACATGGGCACCTGGAATGGCGTCCACCAATTCCTGGAGAGCCTGGGATTCCGGTGGTATATGCCGGGCGAGATCGGCACCGTGGTTCCTTCCCTGAATGAGCTCGCAGTGCCCTCCCGGGAGGAAGTGAAAGCGCCGGTCTTCGAGTATCGCTATGCCTGGCTCACCGACTTTGAGCTCTATCCCGAAGACGCCCTGTGGTATCGTCGCATCGGCTACGGCGCCCCATCACCCGTCAATATCGGGCATGCCTTCGCCCTCATGCTCAAATACGCCGATACCCACCCGGAATACTTCGCCCTCATTGACGGAAAGCGGGACACCTCGAATCTCTCTGTGCTCTCCGGCGGAAATCTCTGCCTCTCCCAGCCCAAGGCGGTGGAGATCTGGATTGAGGAGATGCGGGAGTTCTTCCAGAAGAATCCGCAACTGACCATCTTCCCCATCTGCCCCAACGACTGCATGACACGCATCTGCGAATGCGCCGAATGCCAGGCGCAGCTCTCCCCGCAGCTCGGAGAAAAGGGCCTCTTCTCCAACTACGTATGGGGCTTCGCGGCGCGGGTCGCCAAGGCCGCAAAGGAGGTCTTCCCCGACAAGAAGGTGGGCTGCTTCGCCTACTCGAACTACCAGGAGGTGCCCGACTGCCTGACGGAGATCCCCGACAACCTGGCCGTCATGATCTGCTACCAGCGCCAGAATGAACGCACTCCCGAAGGAAAGGCGCAGATCCGCAACGCCATTGCGGCCTGGTCAAAAAAAGTGGCGTCCGTCTATCTGTGGACCTACCCGCACCTGAACTACTGGAAGCCCTGGCGGCACTACCCGCGCTTCTATCCACACCTCCTGGCCGAGGACATCCGCGCCAACCACGCCCTGGGAAATGTGAAGGGCGAGTTCGTGGAATCCGAGTCCTTCGATGCCTCCGAGGGCGCACAGCGGGAATGGAAATACGACTTCCATTACCCCTATCTCAATCACCTGACCGCATACCTCATCGCAAAGCTCCTCTGGGAACCCGAACTCGACCTGGATGCCCTCCTGGACGACTACTGCCTGCGCTTCTATGGCCCCGCAAACACCGTCATGCGGGAATTCTGGAGCCGTGTGGAGACGCTCACCATGGAGCGGCCCTTCCAGCATCCCTTCGATGTCTATACGCCCGCTGACGCAAAGGCGCTGCGCGCGCTCCTCCAAAAGGCCGTCGACCTGACGCCCGAGGGCTCCGCCTATCGCACACGCATGGAGGGCATTCTCTCGGAGTTCCTTCTGGGCGCAGAGCCCCTCCTGAAGATCCCCGATTCCGCAGAGCTCACCGTGCCTCGCATCGCCGCAATCCCCACCGAAACCAGAGACGGTCTCTTCCCGGAACTCCCCGCCCACGAAATGACGCAATTCGATGGCTCGCCGGCACCCCAGAAGAGCCTCGTGCAGGTCGCCGCGGCCCCCGAGGGACTCCTCCTGCACTTCTACTGCAAGGAAGACCCCGCCCGCGGCATCCACGCACAGGAGCGCCCGCGGGACGACGGGAATCTCTGGAAGGACGACACCATCGAGGTCTTGCTCTGTCCGCCCGACGGCCATAACGGCCTTCATTTCATCCTGGGCGCCAAGAATGGCCGCTACGATGCCCGCTGGAGCGATCCGCGGGAGCGCGCGGAAGACCGCTCCTGGGATCCGGACTACGCCTTCTCCTGCCATCTGGAGAACGACTACTGGACTGCCACCCTGTGCCTCCCCTGGGAGATGCTGGGCGCACACGACGTCTCCGACCTGAACATGAAAGGCAATTTCTTCCGGAACCGCACCGTGGAGGGCCAGAGCCAGCTCATCGGGCTCTTCCCCACCCAGACAAACCAATACCGCGTGCCCGCGGCATTTGCGACACTCCTGGTGGAGTAGCCCGCCGACCATTTTCCTTCAACCGAACAGAACCCCAAAACAACAAAAAGGAACCTAACAACACATGAGTGCACAACGAGAATCCCTCGCATCCCGACTAGGCTTCATCCTGGTCTCCGCAGGATGCGCCATCGGCCTAGGCAACATCTGGCGCTTCCCCTTCATCGTAGGCAAATACGGCGGCGCAATCTTCGTGCTGCTGTATCTCCTCTTCCTGGCCATCATGGCATTCCCCGTCCTGATGACCGAGATGACCGTTGGACGCGGCAGCCAGTCCAATATCGTCCACGGCTTCCACAAGCTGGCGCACTCCCACAAGCGCGCCTGGGCAATCCTGGGCGCCATCCTCCTGACCGGCTGCCTGATCCTGATGATGTATTACACCACCATCACCGGATGGCTGCTGCTCTACACGAAGGACTACGTCTGCGGAAACTTCCATAACGCCGCTGCCGCCGGACAGAACTTCGGCGACATCTTCGGCACTCTCGTGAGCAATCCCGGAATCTCCTCCCTCGGAATGATCCTCACCTGCCTCATCGGCGGAGTCGTCTGCGCCATGGGCGTGGAGAAGGGCGTGGAGAACGTAGTGAAATTCTTGATGCTGGCGCTCTTCATCCTGATCCTGGTGCTGGCCGGATACGCCATGACGCTCCCCAATGCCGCCGAAGGACTGAAGTTCTATCTGCTGCCCAACTGGGGAAATTTCATCCAGAAGCCCCTGGAGACCATCTTCGCCGCCCTGGGACAGGCATTCTTCACGCTCTCCATCGGCATCGGCTCCATGGAAATCTTCGGCAGCTACCTGAGCTGGAAGACCTCCATGGCAAAGGAGTGCCTCTTCATCATCGTCCTGGATACCTTCGTGGCTCTCAGCGCCGGTCTCATCATCTTCCCCGTCTGCGCCAGCAATGGCATCGATGTCTCCGCCGGCCCTAGCCTCATCTTCATCTCCCTGCCCGGAATCTTCCAGACTCTCCCCGGCGGACAGTTCTGGGGAGCACTCTTCTTCGCATTCCTCTTCCTGGCAGCCATCACCACCGTCATCGCTGTCTTCGAAAACCTGGTGGCATTCCCCATCGACGCCAAGTGGATGGGCAGAAAGGCCTCCGCACTCCTGGTCACCGCAGTCGTCATCGTCCTCTCCATGCCCTGCGTGCTGGGCTTCGGACCCTGGAAGGACTTCCAACCCCTGGGAGAAGGCACCGGCGTCCTGGATCTGGAGGACTTCATCGTCAGCCAGAACCTCCTGCCTCTGGGAGCCGTGTGCTTCCTGATCTTCTGCGGCTGCGCCGCCGGATGGGGATTCAGCAACTTCAAGCAGGAACTGGAGGCCGGACAAACCTGGCACTTCCCCAAGTGGATCCTCTTCTACTGGAGATTCCTCCTGCCCATCATCATCCTCGCAATCTGCGTCCTGGGATACTGGGCACTCTTCTTTAAGTAACCCACACACGCAAAAAAAGGGCCCCGAGGCATGCCGCCACGGGGCCCTTTTTTAGTACTTAGCTGGTTAGTGGCTAGCGGCTAGTCTATAAGGTGCCTGCGGCGCTCTTCCGCCGCTGGTGCGGCGGTATCCATCCGCCGCTGGGCGGCGGAACAAAACCGCGCTTTCTAAATGGGGGGGGCAGGGGGCTTGCCCCAGTCCTTTGGATATCCCCGCCTTCCCACGACACGCCTCATCGGCAAAAACGCCATAGCTGCCGCCCCCGTATACCCCTCCCTTGTTTCTTCCGCCTACCGACGGCACCTTCCTTTCCACACGCATTGCACATTGCACATTGCGCATTCATTTTTTTACTATCGGCAATTTACATTAACGATCTGTGCTTAAAAGGGCGTGGCCTTGTGCGTGCAGGAAGCGCTCCGGGGTTTATCAAAGAGGGTTCTGGCAGAATGCCGAAGATTGTCTTATACCATGGGAGTCCCAATCCGGTCGTAAAGCCGGAATATGGCTTGGGAGATGACCGCCACGATTACGGCAAGGGCTTCTACTTGACTGCAGATCTGCAGCTGGCCCAGGAGTGGGCTGTGTGCCGTCCCGATTCCACAAGCGGATATGTTCATACCTTTGAACTGGACACAGAGGGTCTCTCCGTCTTCGATTTCACCCAGGAAGACATCCTTTGCTGGCTAAGCGAATTGATGACACACCGCAATGCCGCGGATTCCAAGCGCTACCGCACCCTCGCTGCAAAATTCATCGCAAAATACGGCAAAGACACCTCCCAGGCGGATGTCATCCGGGGCTGGCGCGCAAATGCATCGTATTTCTTCATCGCGAAGGCGTTCGTTCGGGATGAAATCGATGTAGATATCCTAGAGGAACTCTTGCAACTCGGCGGACTCGGCATCCAGTGGTGTCTGAAAAGCCCCAAGGCATACGGGCATCTCACCAAGACAAACGAGGTCCTCCCCGTGGACTTCAAGGAATTCAATGCGAAGTACAACCAGCGCGACATCGATGCCCGAAAAAACATGAAAGCCCTCATCGATTCCGACCGCAATAAGGTTGAGAAGGTCTTTAGCACCTTGGTATAAAAAAAGGAGATGCGCGCATGGGAGCCTATCCGAATTGCTACCTGGATGAAATCGTGGAGACGCAGGGGCTGCTCTTCGAACATATCGCCGACCTCACCCCCACTGTCGATGTGGAGGGCTTCATCACGGCATACATGCAAAGCCGCACCCGCGGCTTCATAGACCGCGCAGATGCCTACACCAGCAATCTATCCCCCAGAGAACTCTTCGAGTTCTTCTGCAAAACCGACCACTATGCCCTCCAGCCCGGCGCAGGACTAGGCGGCTTCCTGCCCAATTGGCTCGGACAATTCTACGCATACTATCAGTGGCAAGAAGGCACCCCCAGCCGCGAACTCATAAAGATCCTCCCACTGGATTTCATGAAGGCCGCCTACCCGGGACTCCATGACCTGGATCTGGATCTCGCCGTCACAAAAGTCGCAAAGTCCCTGGCACAGAATTAGTACTTAGCAGGTTAGTGGCTAGCGGCTAGTCTATAAGGTGCCTGCGGCGCTCTTCCGCCTGGCGGGCGCGGTGTTGCGCCCGCAGGTAGTGGGAAGCAGGTAGGAGGTAAGAAGTTAAAGCAGACGCTCCGCGGGAATTCCGTCGAGACTTCGGCGGTAGTAAAACCGTGCTTTCTAAATGGGGGGGTGCGGGGGGCTTGCCCCCAGTCCTTTGGATATCCCCGCCTTCCCACGACGCGCCTCACCGGCAAAAACGCCATAGCTGCCGCCCCGTCCCCCCCCGCTGAATATTTCCATCAAAACCCTATGCGCTGAATGCGGCATTCCCCCCTTCGCCCCCCGCCTAATGTCATCCGCCTACCAGCGGAACTAGCGCGCCAATTCGGGTGCCGCTTGGCGCACGCGCCGGTAGATTCAGGCGCGGAGTTTCGCTCGCGCGAAACCCTGGCCTAACTTCCTCCTTCCTCTTTTTTTTCGGAGGTCGACTGTCTTTTCATGCGAGTGCTGAAGAGGAGCAAGCAGACCCCGCAGACA
>CAZMWS010000129.1:0-6145 GCA_964570085.1 uncultured Lentisphaeraceae bacterium
CCGGTGACCAGAATGCGCTTCATGGGTGAAAGGGGGGTATGCGGTGGAATCTTGTCTAGCGTCCCAGTTCCTGGGAGCGGTGCTGTGCGGCCAGGAGGAGCTCCTGGACCAGGTCGTCGAAGTGCCGTGCGCTCATGACATCCAGGGCGGCGGCGGTGGTGCCGCCCTTGGAGGTGACCGCGACGCGCAGCTCGGCGGGAGTGCCGGTCTTCTGCTGAAGCATTGCGGTGGCGCCCGCCATGGTCTGGATGGAGAGCTCCTGGGAGAGCTCCTCGGGGAGACCCATGGCCACGCCGCCTTTGGTCAGCGCTTCAATGAAGGCGAAGAAATACGCCGGACCAGAGCCCGAGAGCGCCGTGACGGCATCCAGCTGCTCCTCGGGGACCCGCCAGGCCTTTCCCAGTGCCCCCAGGAGAGTCTCCGCAAAGGCGCCGGCATCCTTGTCGTTGTCATCGGAGAGCGCGTAGCAGCTGGCGCCCATGCCCACCATGAGGGGGGTATTGGGCATCACGCGGACCATCCGCGCATCGCCGAACCAGGTGCGCAGCTTCGCCAGGGAGAGCCCCGCGCAGATGGAGAGAATCAGGCATCCCGGCTTCCGGGGCGGCAATGCGGGGAATGCCACGGGCGCCGTCTGGGGCTTCACCGCCAGAATCAGCACATCGGCGGCGGAGACCGCCTCTGCCGTGGCTTCCGGCAATGCCTCCAGGCCCGTCTGTGCCGTGAAGCTGGCGCGGGCCTGTTCGGAGGGATCGCATGCGCGCAGCCGAGACTGGGGGAAGAGCTGATTGCGGACTGCGCCCCGCGCGATGGCGGTGGCCATCTTTCCGGCGCCGATGAAGAGGATGTCCATGGAAGGCAAAAAACGCTAGAAGTTGACTGCTTTTGAGCTGCGCGTGGGGGCTAGAGGCCCATCTTGTCGCGCAGGTTGTGGAAGGAGCGCTCCAGGCTCTGGAAGGCCTCCATCTCGCCCTGGTCGCGCTCGACGATATACCACTGGACGCCGGCATACTGTGCGGCGGAGAGGATCTCGGGCCAATCCAGATTGCCGTCGCCCACCTCGGTGATGTCCAGCCGCGGGTTGAATTCGTTTTCGCGCCAGCGCAGGACGCCGTCCTTCAGGTGCAGACAATGGACGCGGTGGGCGAGTTTTTTCAGGAGTGCGGAGGGCTCTTTTCCGGAGGCGGCGGCCCAGTAGGTATCGAGTTCGAACCAGGTGCAGGAGGGATCCAGCTGTCGCATGAGATACTCGTAGCGGATCATTCCGGAGGGCAGCTGGATGAATTCGTGGAAGTGGTTGTGGTATCCCAGGGTGAGGCCGGAGGCCTGAAGGATCTTTGCGACTTTGTTGAAGCGGGTCACGAAGTCCTTCCAGGTCTTCTCCTTGCCGATGATCTTGTCATCCGGGAAGAATCCTCCGACGGCGGGGAATTTGCACTGGTAGAGGAGATGCTCGTCAATGACGGCCTGGGGCTCTTTCTCCAGGCGGTCCAGGCTGACGTGGGTGGCGGCGCACGCCAGACCCTCGCCATCCAGGATCTTCTTGATTTCCTTGGCAGGGATGGGACCCACGGCGGAGAGCTGGACGCCATCGTAGCCGATGTCGTGGATGCGCTTGCAGGTCTTGGCGAAATCCTTCGCGTTCTGCGTGAATTCTCGGACGGTGTAGAGCTGCGCTGCGAGCTTTTTCATGGGGAGGAATTTCCTTGTTGGGGTGATTGGTCAGAAAAGGGATTTATGCGAGGGCGCGGAAGTATTCGATGGTTGCCTTCAGGCCCTCTTCCAGGGGGATCTCGGGCTGCCAGTGGAGGAGCTCCTGTGCACGGGTGATGTCCGGACGACGCACCTTCGGGTCGTCTACGGGAAGGGGCCGCAGGACCAGGGGACTGGCGCTGCCGGTGAGCCGAAGGACCTTCTCCGCTAGCTCCTTGATGGTGAATTCGCCGGGATTGCCGATGTTGACTGGTCCGGTGAATTCGGGATCGGGGTGTTCCATGAGGGCGCGCAGGCCGCGGATGGTGTCCTTGCAGTAGCAGAAGGAGCGCGTCTGGGAGCCGTCGCCGTAGAGGGTGATGGGCTCGCGGCGGAGTGCCTGCAGGATGAAATTGGAGACTACGCGTCCATCCAGGGGATCCATGTTCGGACCGTAGGAATTGAAGATGCGCGCCACACGGATCCGGGCGCCCCGCGCGCGATGGTAGTCAAAGAAGAGGCTCTCGGCGACGCGCTTGCCTTCGTCGTAGCAGGAACGGGGGCCATCGGGATTCACATTGCCCCAGTAGGTCTCTCTCTGCGGGTGCTCCTTCGCATCGCCATAGACCTCGCTGGTGGAGGCCTGCAGGACTGTGGCGCCATTCTTCAGCGACAATTCCAGCACATTCTGGGCTCCCAGGAAGCAGGTCTCGGTGGTGGCGATGGGATCCCGCTGGTAGTGCGGCGGAGAGGCGGGGCAGGCCAGGTTGTAGATCTGGTCCAGGTGCTCGGCAGGGAAGTCGCTTGCATGCCGGACATCGCCCTCCAAAAAGCGCAAGGCATCGCCGTATTTCTCCTGGAGGGGCGCAAGATTCTCTTTTCGACCAGTCCAGAGGTTGTCGAGTGCGGTGACGCGGTGTCCGTCAGCCAGAAGGGATTCCACGAGATGGGATCCCAGGAAGCCGGCGCCGCCGGTAACGAGGATGTGCTTTGCGTTTGGCATAGTTCTCCCGGTGGAGGGCGGGGAGGGAGGGAAAAGGGGAGGGGCTCTTCGGCGTCTTCCTGCGTGGAAAGACGATCCGCCGAGGCTACAGTACCTGCGTCCGGCGGGTGTTCGGCAAATATAACACTTTCCCGCCGCTTGTAGCCTCCGCGGGCGTGCCTGCGCGCGCATACGCCGCAACGGAGGAGAATCGAACGCCTTTTTTCGGAGGATGCAACCGTGTTCGTGGAGATCGAAAGGAAGTTCTTGGTGCAGGGGGATGCCTGGCGAAAGCATGCCACGTCGAGCGTGGAGATCCTCCAGGGATACTTCGATGTGCACGGCGGGCCCTCCGTCCGCGTGCGAATCGTCGGCGATCGCGCGAACCTGAATATCAAGGGAAAGGCGCAGGGCGCCAGCCGGCAGGAGTTCGAATACCCCATCCCCGTGGAGGACGCCCGCGCAATGCTTCGGGATCTCTGCCCCGATCGGCAAGTCGCCAAGACACGCTATTTCGTGCCTGCAGCAGAGGAGGGACTCCAGTGGGAAATCGATGTCTATCACGGCACGCTGGCGGGACACGCCACCGCCGAACTGGAGATCCCACGGGAGGACTTCGCGTTCCAACGACCAGAATGGCTGGGCGAGGACAAGACCGACGACCACCGATTCTCCAACGCCGCGCTCGCCGCCGCCGGAAAATGGCCCGAAAATTAGGGCGGCGCGCCTAGGGGCCGAGGGACGGTCTTTAGGCAGAATTTGGGGGCGTCATTATATTATGCCTCGATGTTTTGTGCCCGTTCCGGATATGGTTCCGGGAGGGGCTTTTTTACGGTTACCGAGATTTCCAGGAAGCGACGGAGGAGCCCCGTGGCGCCGGCCAGTCTTTGCGGAGGAGGAGAAGTCCCCTCTGGGGGGCGGACGGTCGACGCGGCGCCGGATTGCACTCTTCGACGCGATCCTGAACGAATGGACAGGAGAAGGAATCAGATGGCTGCCAGCCGCCGTTTTGAAATTGCCGAACTCTTCCCGCAGCCCAAGGAGGTCATCCTGGGCGAGGGCATTAGCGAACTAGCCGGTGATGTCCGGCTGTCCACCAGCAATGTGCTTCCCATCCAGCGCAAGGCGTTGCGCTCCATTCTGACGATGGCGGGCGTGCGGGTGGTGGCCAACAAGAAGAAATACGTGGTGGATGCGCAGGTGCTCGAGCCCGAGAACTTCGATCTCTCACGGGTGCCCGAGGCGGTCCGCAAGGACTACTACGAGCTGGAGATCAAGGGCAGCGAGGTCTTTATTCGCACTCCCGCCCAGGAGGGCACGGTCTGGGCCGCCCAGACTCTCGCGAGCCTCTTCGCCACCATGTTCCGCGGCCGCGCAGTCCCCAATCTGCTGATTCGTGACTGGCCAATGGTTCCCTACCGCGGTAGCGTCACCGCCGCCGACTGGGGCACCGAGCGCATGGATCCCAACGGATGGTACCAGGCGCTGGATGCCATGAGCGCCATGCACCTGAATCTCTGCGGCATCGGCGTGTATAACTGCGTGCCCGAGGTCCGCGCTTCCCGCTACGACCGACCCTCCGAATTCCTGCTGGCAAATATCCACGAGGAGCCCGTTCCCGGCGATCCCGCCTCCCATAGCCGCCTGCGCTACTACAACGAGAAATACGACCGCTGGTATGACCGCGAGGTCTCGCCCGTCCTTGCGGAAAACGACAGCTTCGACGAGGTCCTGGTCTATGGCCGCGAGCGCGGCGTGATCCTCTTCCCCATGATGGAGCTGCTCAATGGCTCCACGCTGCTCCCCAAGCTCTTCCCCGCTCTCTCTGCCTGCGACGAAAAGGGACACCCACTCTCCTACGGCCTCTGCCTCTCGTCGGCAAAGGGCAAGGAGGCGCTGGAGGGCTTCCTGGGGGACTTCCTCCAGAGATACTTCGAGGACGGCGTGCCCTTCTTCCATATCGGATTGGCGAAGATCGATGCCTGCCACCCCCACGCAGAGGACGGTCTCCCCGAGGGACCCTGGTGCCACTGCGTAAAGTGCAAGAAGCTGACTCCTTCCGCACAGCTGGCGGGCTATCTCCGCGAATTGGTGGACTACCTCTGCGCTCACGGGGTGGGAAAGGTGGTCTTCTTCGCGGATTGCCTCTTCCAGAAGGGCGATTTCCTGGGCAAGGAACTCAAGGCACTCTTCCAGGATGAGGACTTCGCCTCCCGCGTGATCCTCCATTGGCAGGACGAGAAGTCCCGCACTTCCCTTAAGGCCGCGACCCGCGCTATCCTCCAGAAGTGCGCTGGACAGTGGCGGGGACCCCTCGCAAACCAGGGCGCGTATGCCTCCTTCAGCCGAAATCTGGAGGGCGTGGACGCCGAGGCCAGCAAGATTGTGAAGGACGGCCTCAACGAGGGCGTGGTGGTCCGCGGACAATTCGATCCCCTCCACTGGGAACAGGTCTCCATGCTCGGCGTCCGCTGCTGGGAGACTCCCTCCTGGACCGAGGATACCATCGATGGTCTCCGCAAACGCTGGGCGTCTCTCCGCTGGAATGGCGTGGGCGAGGACTATCTGGCACTACTGGACCGCGTGGATGCGCTGTCCAAGGAGCCCCTGTGCCAGAAGACGCTCCCCTGGAAGGGCTATCTGCTGGACGAAGGCGCGAAGGACCACGTGCTTCCCGCCTGGCCCGAGAATGTTCTCTCCGATCTCGCCCAGGAGAAGGGCGTTTCCGCGAAGTTGGAGGCCCTCGCTCATGAGGCCACCGAGATCGTGGAAAAGACCGCCAGCCTCATGGGCGCCTCCCGCTGGAATGATCTCCAGACCGCCTCGCTCCAGAGCATGATGACGGTGGCACAGAAGACCCGCATCGTCCTGGAGTTCTTTGTGACGCTCCTGAAGCTCCGCGAGGCGATCTCCAAGAAGAGCGGCGGCGCCGCGGCGGCCAAGAAGGTCCTGCAGGCCGCGTTGCCCCAGCTGGTGACGGAGCTCAAGGTCATCGAGGAGAATTCCCCCGACTGCCTCCTCTGGATCAATATGCAGCAGCTGGGCTGCCTGAAGCTCATCCTCGAAAATATCCAGGAGGACCTGGACGCCGGCAAGAAGACCGCAAAAGACCTCCGGTGGGCCCTGCCCAAGGACTGGGAAGCGCCGCAAGAATGATTCCGCCTGCGCTAAGCGCGCCCTGATGGCGCGCTAGTACCGCCGGTAGGCGGAATGAAGCTAGGCGGGGGTACGGGGGGGCGGTTTCTCCCTGGCGTGTTTAGAAGCAGAACGTGCCTAGGGAAGGCATGTTGTAGAAGAAAGATCTCCAAAGGACGGAGGGGCTCTGCCCCCCGTACCCCCCAGAATACCTTAGGGTAGCAATGGCCCTTGAAAGCTATAGGGTAGCCCCCCCAGAATGGGGGTAGGGTAAGCGGAAGGGGGCGGTACTGGTACCGCCGCAGTTTCCTTGCGGCGGAATGAAAAGAGGCGGGG
>CAZMWS010000130.1:0-6134 GCA_964570085.1 uncultured Lentisphaeraceae bacterium
ACCTCGGTCTCCGCGGAAATGCCGATCATGGCGCCCAGGGCGGTGAGCAGCGCGGCGTCTTTGGTGAAGCCCACGACCTCCGCCTGCACTTCGTATTCTTCCCAGGGATTGCGCAAGATGCAGACCTCGCCGATCTTTACGCCGGGCACGGATGCCTTGATGATGGTGCCCACCACCTGGATGACGCGGCCCTTTACGTCAATGGGCTGCACGTCCTCCACTGCGCGGTTCAGCACCTCGGGGATGTAATCGAAGACACCGGCGGTCATCGAGTGCCTCCGGAGAGATGGCGTTTCAGGGAGCGCTCGATGGCGGTGAGCTGTGCGTCTACGGAGGCATCGGCCACGCCGGCCTCGGTCTCCAGGATGCATGCGGGACCGGAGAGTCGGGAGTCCTCGACCACATCGAAGGTCTCCACGGTGGGATAGCCCCGCCGCAACTCCTCCAGGCGCTCCTTCACGACGGCCGCCATGCCGGGGGCTACCTTCAGGGTGACCTGCCGCTGGGTGCGAATGACGGCCGCCAGGGTCTTCTTGACGATGTTGACCACCATCTCCTGGTCGCCGATCTCCTCGACACACAGCTTCAGAGCCTTCATCACGACGCCCGCCATCTTCTCTTCGACGCCTTCCATGAAGGAGACCGATTGCTCCACTTGCTCCAGGCGCTGCATGGCGATCTCCATCTTGCCCTCGGAGACGCCCTGCTCGTAGCCGCGGCGCTTCTCTTCCTCAAAGGCGGCCTTCGCTTCCTCACGAATCCGGGCGGCATCCGCCTCCGCGGCAGCGAGGATCTCCTCCGCGGTCTTGACCGTGGAGACCTCCTGGGCCTTCACGAGACGGGTGCCGGAGGAGAGCTTGAAATTTCCTTTGTCCATTAACAGCATAGCGAGTATGCCTCCCTGAACTTAAGCTTGAGAAGACGGGCGAATTCCCCCGGCGCGGGAGCCTTCCCCACTTCGACATCGGAGAGCTCCCGGGGCAGCTTCTTGCGCAGGCGATCCACCACCGGCGCGGGCGCGTTCTTCAAGACCGCCAGCAGAATGCCCATGCCGTCTGCAAGGACGGCCTCCGGGGCGGGGGCGTCTTCGCCGGGGGTTGCACCGCGGAAATACGCGGTGTAGGGGAATGCCTCGGGATATGCGCCGGGGAGGGCGGCCTTCAGGGCGCGCACGCGCGCGCCGTCGGTGACTCTGCGGAGGGCGGGCGCGTTGTGGAGGACGCCCAGCCAGCGGACGAGATCCAGGAGGAGTGCGCCGTCCAAGAGGGCGATGCGGCTGAAGTCCTCCTTGGGGAAAGTGTGGAAGCAGGGCGTCACGCCCAGGGTCTCCAGGAGCCATGCCTTCGCCCGCGGCGAGGAGGCCAGCTCGGTCCCCAGGGGGCTTTCGGGGAGCCAGCTGGGGTGGATCTGGGGCGCGAAGTCCCAGAGAAAATCCCGCATGCGGGGCCAGAGGGCCTCGTCATTCACCAGGGTGCGTGCGTCGTCAACCGTCAGATCCATTTTCTAGACGCTCCCTTCCGTGCTTCCAAATGCCGGTTCCAGCGGGAATCGGCCTCCGCCGTGCGGCCAAGCATGCGCAATGCGCGGGTCTCGACCACGGCCGCGGCGTGGTCCAGGGATGCGGGGACATCGGCGTCCCGCAGGGCCTCCAGGGCGTCTTTGGGCAGGCCGTCTTCCACGAGGAGCTCGGCGAGAGTCACGGCGGGAGTGCCGTCGTGGGGATCGGCCTCGTGCAGCGCCTGGCATACCGCCAGGGCGCGGTCACGCCGGCCGTGCCGCAGGAAGAGCCAGGCCACCGTCATCAGAAACTGTCTGTCGCTTTCGTCCATCGTTCGCCCAAGAGAGGGGAAAAGGGTGTGTCACTTCTTCGGCGGGGAGTCCCGGAAGACGGTGACCATGATCTTTTCGTATTGCAGGCCCTCGATGGCGTTCTTGACCAGGCCCTTCACGGCGGGGATGACATCGGTCAGATCCGCATCCCAGCGGGAGCGGATGGCGACGGCTGCGGAGGAGGGCTGGAGATTTCTGGCGAAGGGGTCGTTTTCGGGAATGACCACGTGGACCCGCGCGTCAACGACTCCCTCGATTCCGGAGATGGTCTTCGCCAAATCCTGCGCCAGGGCATCCATGAAACGGATGCGCTCTTCGCTGGGAGAGGAGATCATGCCGGACTTCTTGAAGACCTCGCCCACACCCTGGTGGGGCTTGCGGGGCAAGCCCGCTTTCTCCAGGAGATTCACGGCGTCGGCAAAACGGGATTCGGAGACGGTCACATTCCAGGTGCCTTCTTCGCCCGCGACCTTGTGACAGCTAATCCCGGCATCCAACAGCGCGGCCATGACCAAATTCGCCTGACGCTCCTCAAGGCCGGAGTGCAGCATCGTTTCCTTGTTGACACACCCCGTGAGCAGCAACCCCACCGCCAGCGCCGCCAGGAGACCCCGGAGGCCCGAATTTTTGCGTTTCATTCCGACCATGCTTCGGTTCTCCTATTGGTTCTTGACCAGGGTCTGGATCGCCGTGGACGCCTTGTCGGCGACCTGCGTCACGACCTGCTGCTGGAAGGACAGGTTCATTACTTCGTACTGGAGCTCCAGTAGCTCGGGCGCCGAGATCCCGCCCTGCGCATTCAGCTCGCTGAGCGCCTTGATGCGGTGGAGAATCGCCTGGTTGTCCGCCTGCGCCGTCAGGAAGGAATTGGAGACCTCCGAGGCGAAGGGCACCGGATCCGCTGCCATGGCGGCATCAAAGCGCGCGACGGCACCGGGATCCGCGACGGCGACCGCGGAATCCGTGCGCATTTCGGCCGCGGAGAGGGCGCCCTGCGTGGCGGCGGCGCGGATGGGCTCGACTATCATGGGTTCTGTCATACGAGCAAGTCCCTTGCAAGTTGTGCCGCCGCGGGATCGGCGGACTGGTTGGCGGCCTCCTCTAACGGAATCCGGGCCTCGGCGGTGCGCTCCATGCGCAACAGCGCCATGCCCTTGAAGGCCTTCAGCATGGCAGAATCGGGAAAGCGCAAAAGCGCATCGCGGTCGACGTAGTCCACCGCGCCCTGGAAGTCCTGTTTGCTGATGAGAAGGATCGTCTTTGCGACCGGGAGAGAGACCTCGCCCGGACGGAATCGCTCCAGCGCCGCGAGGATTTTCGCGGCGGACTGGAAGCGGTTCTGCCCGGTCGCCATGAGCGCAACATTCAGCAGCTCCCTGGCCTCCTCTGGTTCCAGGTCGAACATTAGCGGAAGTTGGAGGCGATGGAGCTCAACGCATCACCCATGTTCTTGTTGATGTTGGTCATGGTGGTCAGCGCCAGATTCCACTGCTGCAGGTCGTACTGCAGCTGCTGGAGGTTGGCCTGGACATCGGGATGCTTCTGGTAGTTCGTCAGGGACTCGTTCAGGCGCGTCTCCATGGCGACCGCTGCGTTCATGAGGGCGTTGTACACTGCATCGGTATGCACGAAGTCGCCGACATTGTCAACACGGGTGGCGTCTTTGGCAACGTCTTGCACTGCGGGGATGCCGGTGGCACCTTTGTTAATGGTGACTGCCATTGTTGTGCTCCTTGTTTTTGGGTTTCTGTGTGCTGCCTTTACGGCTGCATGGAATGCATCTGTCCGCCGACTCCGGCGGTAAGACGCAAGATCTTCCGGGCCACGATGTTGGCCTCTTTCAAATCGGACATTCGCTGGAATTCCTCGGGGGAGGCGCCCGCATCCAGGGCGGCGTCCAGGCGTGCGCCCAGGTGCGCGAGGATGGCGTCGTGCCGCGCCAGTGCCGCCTGGCGGTCGGGACCCGCCAGCTCCCGCTCAATCTCCAGCAGGGTCACGGGCGCCTGGTTCATGGCTTCCATGAGAACTCCTTGCCGTTGGCATCCGACAACACCACGGTGTCCGCTTCAATCCGGACGATGGTGGCGCCGCCGATCTCGGCGCCCTCGAAGACGCGCCGGCCATCCCGCAGGACCAGGCAGGGGTATGGCTGTGTGAGGATGCCGCAGATGGGGAGGGTGACTGCGGGGGAGGACGCTGCTACTGTCCGCCGGGTTCTGGGTGTCGCCACGGGTGCAGTGGTGGGTTCGCTGGCGGTGAGGAGTGCGGGCTGTCCGGCGGCGAAGAGGACCTCGCTGGCATCCACCTTCTGCATCTTGGGGAGCTCCGTGGAAAGCGCCTTCAGGACGGCATTGAGCTCCTCGGAGGAGCCCACGGCGCCCGAGAGCTTCAGCGTGCGGTCCTTGGCGTCAGCGACCTTGAGGGCGCCCTCGGTGAGAACGAAGAGGGCATCGGCGGCTGCGGCATGGAAGGACTCGTCGTCGGAGAGATCCAGCTCCACGCCAGGCTGCGCGGAGTATGCCTCCGCCGTGGCGGCGAGACGCTCGCCGCGGGTGGCGAAGTTTCCGGAGAGGGTATTGTCCTCGAGCTTCAGGTGGTATTTCGAGGCGACCTCCGCCAGGGAAATCTTGTCAAAGATCGAGACCTCCTGCGCGCCGGGGTAGCCATTCCCGCGGTTCGTAAAGCGCGAGTACTCCCGCTTGATGTCGTCGCGCATCCACCATCCCAGGACAATCAGGACAATCAGCAGGAAAATCAGGAAGTAGAGGAAGCCATGGCCGCCCTCCTTTTTCTTCTCCTCGGACTTCTTGGTGTCCTTGGCGTCCTTGGCGGGGGCCGTCGCCTCCGGGGCCTTCTCTGTAACCGCGGGCGTGGTCTGTGAGGCGGACTGGGTCTCGGGGGTATTCCAGACGAGGGGTCCCCAGGGCTCGTCCGCGGGTCCCACGGCCAGGGAGGTGGCGCCCAGGGTCTTCACGTGGAGGAGTGGCAGGGGCTCGCCGTCTAGGGTCACGCCGTCTGCGGTAGCGGAGACGGTGGTCTTGTCGGGCATGGTGGCGTCGACCAGCAGGATGTCGCAGTCGTCGCCCTTTCCCAGCGTGACGGGCACGCCTTCCACAAGTGCGGCCTCGGCGCCCTTGTTGGGGCCTTCGATGATTTTGAGGAGCAGGTTCACAGCTTAAGCCTCCCCAGGGGCTGGATGTTGATTTCCGCGCTCAGCTCCTGGAAGGAGAGGACGGGCAATTCGTAGTAGTCCTTTTCGATCATCCGGCGGAAGTACCGTCGGATGTCCACGGAGACGATGACCACCGGCTTCTGCGGGATCTTCGCGAGATCGCCGATGGTGCGTTTGACGACGGCGATGATGGAGCGGACGGTGGCGGGATCCATTGCCAGGTAGGAGCCGCCGGAGGTCTGTCGCACGCTCTTGCGGATGAGCTCCTCCAGGGAGGGATCCAGCAGATATGCGGCAATGATGTTCTGGCCGCCGGAGAATTTGTAGGAGATGTATCGGGAGAGGGCGGAGCGGACGTATTCCACCAGGAGCACGGAGTCCTTCTCCCGCTGGCCCCATTCGATGAGGGTCTGGGTGATCCGCTTGAGGTCGCGGACCGAGACGCCCTCCTGCACCAGCCGCTGCAGGACATCGGTGATCTTCTGCATGGGCAGCACGCGCTGGACTTCCTTCACCAGCTCAGGGGCCTCCTTCTCCATGTGGTCGAAGAGGATTCGGGTCTCCTGGAGGGAGAGGAATTCGTGGGCGTAGCGGCGCAGGACGCCGGAGAGGTGGTACGACAGCACGCCGCCCAGATCCAGGGAGCGGATGCCGGATTCCTCCAGCTTCGGCTTGTCCTCCTCTTTGACCCAGCAGGTGTCGTGGCCCGCCAGGAAGGGCTTGCCGCCCTCGAAGGAGATGCCGGTGGCAGTCAGGTTCTCCGAGTCCTCCATGGCGAAGATGTATCCCTTGCGAAGGACTCCCTCGGAGACCGGGACCTCGTTCACCAGAATCCGGTATTTGCCGTCGTGGAGAGCGGGATCCAGGGAGAGATTGATGCCGGGGAAGGGCACGCCCAAATCGTGGTAGAGGGCGCGGCGGACCGACATGATCTGCTCGTTCAGGGCGTCGTAGGTGAGGGCGCCGCGGATATCGGCGTCGATGTCCACGGTGAGGGGCGTGACCATGGAGAAGTCGTCGCCGTCCTTCTTCTTGGCAGCGGGTGTGGCGCCCTCGGAGGGCGCGGCCGCCGCCAGTGGATCCTCCGAATGCGCGGCGCGCTGGGCGGCGAGCTTCGCTTTCGCCATCAGGG
>CAZMWS010000131.1:0-6124 GCA_964570085.1 uncultured Lentisphaeraceae bacterium
AGACTTGTGTCTCCTTTTCCGTTTCCTACCGAGAAATTCGGATGGCAAGTTGCACCCGACCCGAGAAAGTCCCCGAGCCTTCCCCCCGGAATACCGCCCGAGGAAGGCACGCTACATTATGCGCTTTCTCGTCTATGCGGGCGCGCACACACGCGTACGAATGCCCCGCATCTTTCCTCCCCTACCCTTGTTCTAGTATTTAGCCAGATAGTGATTAGCTGTTAGTTCATGCGGTGCCGCAGGCGCTCTTCCACCGCATAAAAAGCGGCGATATTGGTACCGCGGCTGAATGCCGCAGAAGAGCCGCGCAGCGACCGCATAGCTAGCCACTAGCCGCTAATTGCTAGGTGCTAAATCCTCTTTTTTCCCCTCTCTGTGAAACTCCAAGGCGTCCATCTCCACACCGTGGCTGGCATTCTGCCGCCGGTGGTCATGACCTCCGAGGAGTTGGAGACGCGCCTTGCGCCCCTCTATGAGCGCTTGCATCTCCCGGAGGGCCGTCTGGAGGCCATGACGGGCATTGTGCAGCGTCGTTTCTGGGAGCCCGGTTTTCTGCCCAGCGATGGCGCCGCGGCGGCGGGTCGTCTGGCGCTAGAGAAAAGCGGCATTTCGCCGGAGAAACTCCAGGCGCTGGTCTTCTGCGGCGTCTCCCACGACTGCGTGGAGCCAGCCACCTCCACTGCCGTGGTCCGGAAGATGGGCCTTCGGGAGGACATCCTGAACTTCGACATCTCCAATGCCTGCCTGGGCATGGCAAGCGCCATCGCCGCCCTCGCCGGAATGATCCAGAGCGGCATGATTGACTGCGCCCTGGCGGTCACCTGCGAGAATGCGGGCCCCCTGGTGCAGAACACCATCGCCCGTCTAAACCAGGATCTCTCCCTCACCCGACAGACCCTAAAGGGCGAATTCGCCAGCCTCACCATCGGCAGCGGCGCCGCCGCGGTTCTCCTGACCAAAGAGGGCGGCCATCCGCTTTTGGCCATGGGACAGGCCTCCGGCTGCCAGCACGACGACCTCTGCCGCGGCGATGCCTGTGGCGGCATGGTGGATGGCAGCGCGCCTGTCATGCACACGGACTCCCACCAATTGCTGGTGCGGGGCGTGGAGGTCGCTTCCCGCATGTGGAAGGACCTCCTCTCCTCGGATCCCTGGCGTGGCGCCCTCCCCGATGTGGTCTGCGGTCACCAGGTCGGCAAAGCCCACCGGGATCTCCTCTTCCAGACCCTGGAATTGCCCCCCGAGCGGGACTTCCCCATCTTCCCCGAAACCGGAAACTGCGGTTCCGCCTCGCTGCCCATGGCACTCTGGCTGGCAGAAGAGCGCGGCGCGCTCACTCCCGGCGCAAGGGTGGCCCTCCTGGGCATCGGCAGCGGCATAAACTCCCTGGGCTTCGCCCTGGAGTGGTAGCCACGCACGCCCACCCCCCTTCAAACAAACACCCAACACACTCCCTCCCTCCCTTTCAAGCACAAGGAGCACAAGAACTATGGCACGGAATCTCATTCAGAAAATCCTGTCGGACCACCTGGTGGAAGGCGAATTGGTCGCCGGAACCCCCATCGCCATCCGCATTGACCAGACCCTCTGCCAGGACGCCACCGGCACCATGTGCTTCCTGGAACTGGAGGCCATGGGCGTACCCCGCGTCAAGACCGAGCTCTCCATCCAGTATATCGACCACAATACCAACCAGATGGGACCGGAAAACGCCAACGACCACCTCTATCTGCAGAGCGTCTGCGCCTCCAAGGGCGTCCTGTACTCCCGCCCCGGCAACGGCATCTGCCATCAGGTCCATCTGGAACGCTACGGCATCCCCGGAAAGACCCTGCTGGGCTCCGACTCCCATACCCCCACCGGCGGCGGCATCGGAATGATCGCCATCGGCGCCGGCGGACTGGATGTGGCACGCGCCATGGCGGGATTCCCCTTCCATCTGGCGTGCCCCAAGGTGGTGGGCGTCAAGCTCACCGGAAAGTTGCGCCCCTGGGTTTCCGCCAAGGACGTGATCCTGAAGGTCCTCTCCATCCTCTCCAGCAAGGGCAATGTGGGCACCGCAGTGGAATACTTCGGCGAGGGCGTCAAGACCCTCTCCGTCCCCGAGCGCGCCACCATCACCAACATGGGCGCCGAGCTGGGCGTGACCACCTCCGTCTTTCCCTCCGACGAAGAGACCCGCCGTTTCCTGGAAGCCGAGGGGCGCGGCGATCAGTGGAAGGAGCTGTGTGCTGACGAAGGCGCGCAATACGACCGCCTGCTGGAGATCGCGCTGGACGAGCTGGTGCCCATGGCCGCCTGCCCCTCCAATCCCGCCAACGTGAAGACCGTCGCCGAGGTGGCGGGTCTGCCCGTCAGCCAGGTAATGGTGGGTTCCTGCACCAACAGCAGCCTGAAGGACATGCAGCTGGTGGCCGCCATGCTGAAGGGCCGCAAGGTGAGCCCGAAGGTCTCTTTGGCCATTGCTCCCGGCTCCCGGCAGGTCCTGGAGATGATCTCCCGGGATGGCTCCCTGGCGACCATGCTCTCCGCCGGCTGCCGTATCCTGGAGAGCGCCTGCGGTCCCTGCATCGGAATGGGCTTCAGCCCCGCTTCCGGGACCGTCTCCGTGCGCACCAACAACCGGAATTTCCTGAACCGCACCGGCACCAAGAACGACCAGTGCTACCTGGTGAGCCCCGCCACCGCCGTGGCAACCGCACTCACCGGCGAACTCACCGATCCCGCCGAACTGGCCCAAAAGCTGGGTCTCCAGGAGCCCGTCTGGCAGATGCCCGAACACTTCCTGGTGGACGACAGCATGGTCATCCCACCCGCTCCCGCCTCCGAAAAGGTGGAGATCGTCCGCAAGGAGACCATCGGCGAGCCCCCACACTGCACCGAACTTCCCGATACCCTGGACGGACAGGTGGTCATCTCCGTGGGTGACCGCATCACCACCGACCACATCATGCCCGCCGGCGCCAACCTGAAGCTGCGCAGCAATATCCCCCGCTACGCACAGGTGGTCTTCGACTGCTTCAACGAGCCCGGAAAGCCCACCTTCGCACAACGCGCCGCCGCCATCCGCGACGAGGGAAAGTGCGGTGTCATCGTGGCCGGCGAATCCTACGCACAGGGTTCCAGCCGCGAACACGCCGCCATCTGCCCCATGTATCTCGGAGTCCGCGCAGTCCTGGCAATCTCCATCGAACGAATCCACGCCGCAAATCTGGTGAACTTCGGTATCCTCCCACTCTACTTCCAAAGCCGCGAGGACTACGAGTCCCTCAAGGAGGGCGACAAGATCACCATCGCCGGCATCCGCGGACAGCTCGCCGCAGGCGACGAGGTCCACGCCTTCGCCAACGGCCGCGAGATCGTTCTGAAGTGCAATCTGACTCCCGAGGACCGGAAGGTGGTCCTGCAGGGCGGCCTCCTGGTCGTGGATCCGCAGTAATAGTGCTCCCTCCCGCCTCTCATGTGCGCGCAGAAGCTCCAATTTAAGGTCCTTGAGGAAAACATGGCCATCGGGGGAATGGCCGTCCTCAAAAAGATCGCCCTGAGGGACGGCTCGACGGCCGTGCTGCGGGAGATGCAGAGCTCGAAGCTCTTCTCTCTCTCCCTCCGGCGACGCTTCCAGAGCGGCACACGGGTCCGGCTCACGCTCTCCCCACACCCCAATATCGTAAACTCCCTGGAACGGGGATCACACTTCCTCACTCCCTACGAAATCGTGGATTTCGTGGACGGGCCCTCCCTCCGGGGACTCATGAGCCAAAACGACCCCACCTTGAAGGAAAATGCCTTCAATGTCCTCCTGGAAATGGCACAGGCGCTTGCGTGGGTCCACCAATGCGGCTTCATGCATCTGGATGTGAAGCCCGAGAACTTCCTGCTGGAACGCCAGGGACGCGCCTTCACGGTGAAGCTCACCGACTTCGATCTCACGCGTCAAAAGGACGACAATGGCCCCCGAAAGCAACTGGGAACCCCCGGATTCATGGCACCAGAGCAATTCCTCCAGAAGCTCTCCTACCAGGCCTCCGATGTCTTCGCCTTCGGACTGATCGCATACCAGCTCCTCACCGGCAAACACCCCTTCACCGGAAAAACCCAGAAGGAGACCTGGAAACACCAGGCAAGCGCACAGGTCCTCCCACGACCAATCCAGGAAATCAACCCCGCAGTCCCCTCTAACCTGGAATTCCTCGTCCGAAACTGCCTCCAGAAAAATCCCGCACAACGCCCACAAAATATGCAACAGGTGCTTCACGCCCTGCAACAATGCAGGGCATAAAGCACAATGAGGAATGAGGGGGCAGAAAAAGGAGGAAGGGGGAGAGAGGAAGGAGGAAATTAGGCCAGGGTTTCGCAGGCGAAACCCATCGCCGGGAAGACCCGGCGATTGCGTAAAGCGCGCCCAGATTGGCGCACTAGTACCGCCGGCAGGCGGAAGAGCGCCGCAGGCACCGCTTTAACCTTCTACCTACTACCTTCTCCCCTTTACCTAGCATAAGCGGGGGTGCGGGGGCGCAAGCCCCGACCTCCTTTGGTTTTAGGCTCCTACTTGGTAGAAACGCCCCGATGGTAGTAGCGTTTTGGGCACCGACGCTGTTGGCGTACCGCCGATCTTGCGGCGGAAAAGCGCCGCAGGCACCGCTTTAACCTTCTACCTACTACCTTCTCCCCTTTACCTAGCATAAGCGGGGGTGCGGGGGCGCAAGCCCCAGTCCTTTGGATTTTCTGCGAGAAGGTTAACATTTTTCATAACTAGTTGAATATCAGTAACTTATGCACTTATTTGCATTTCTTCTCTCTTTGCCGATTTTCTTTGGGGCGATTTTGCCGTTGAAGAAGTCGTGGCGTTGGAAGGCGGTGTTATCGTTGGTGTTGCTGGTCTTTGCCTTCAAATTCCAGATAACGATGTTCCTTGGGGGCGGGCATTTTCTATCGCCGCATCTGCCGGGTTGGCTCATTTTATTCCTAGGCTGGGGCTACGGCGTGGTGCTCTTTTACTCGGCATTCATGCTTCTTTGGCTCGTTATCCAAGGGATTCTTCTGCCCTTTAAGAAGTTCTCCTCGTCAAAACGAAACCAAGCGAACTTAGGGCTTCTGTTATCGGCTATCCTTTGTACGAGCGTGGCATTGTGCAATGGCCTCTCCATGCCACAGGAACACGACATCACTCTGCCCATCCAGAATCTTCCGGAGCAGGCAAAAGGCTGTCGCGTAGCAGTTCTGACAGATCTCCACATCGACAACATCACTGGTCGCAACCGCCTGCGTGCCATCGTGGAAAAGACCATGGCTTGGAAGCCGGATCTCATTCTTCTGGTGGGCGATTTTGTAGATGGAACAGTATCAGAGCGCCTGGAGGAGCTTCGCCCATTGGCCGAGCTCGAGGCGCCTCTAGGAGTCTGGGGTGTGCCGGGCAACCACGAATACTACTTCGGCTTCCAGGAATGGATGAACGCCCTAGAATCCCTTGGGATCAAGATCCTGTTGAACGAGAGCACATTGCTTTTCAATGGCGTGGCCGTGGCAGGCATTGCGGATCCCGCAGCAGAACGCACTGGCGAAACTCCGCCGGATGTAAAAAGCGCATTGGAGGGACTCCCAGCAGAAACTCCCGTGTTGTTCATGAGCCACCAGCCTCGGATGGCTCCCGAGGCTGCGATGCATGGTGTGGATGCGGTCTTTTCCGGACATACCCACGGTGGAATGCTTGTGGGAATGGACCTAGCAGTAGCCGCGCTCAACAGCGGCTTTGTCTCGGGAGAATATCGCCTGGCGCCCAAGACACGACTCTTTGTCTGCAATGGCACCGGCATCTGGAAGGGCTTCCCCCTCCGACTGGGACACCCCGCCGAAATGCTATTCGTTACCCTGACTACCGCAGCACAACAAGGGGACTAAAATTCCATATTCCAATCCTACAGTTAGCCACGCATAACTATCCCCCACGGGATATCCAAAGGACAGGGGCTGCCGCCCCCGCACCCCCGCTTTGCCAGGTAGAAGGGAGAAGGTTTATAAGGTGCGGCAAGCGCTCTTCCGCCTGCCAGCGGTACTAGCGCGCAAATTTGAGCGCGCGTGGCGCACGCGCCGGTAAATTCCGGCGCGGGGTTTCGGCACGAAACCC
>CAZMWS010000132.1:0-6115 GCA_964570085.1 uncultured Lentisphaeraceae bacterium
CGATCAGACCATCACCTTCCTGGATACCCCCGGACACGCCGCCTTCACCGCCATGCGCGCACGTGGCGCCAATGCCACTGATATCGCGGTGCTGGTCATTGCGGGACCCGAGGGCTGCATGCCCCAGACCATCGAGGCCATCCACCACGCGCAGGCCGCAAAGGTGCCCATCATTGTTGCCATGACCAAATGTGATCTGCCGGGCTGCGACAAGGACCGCGTGCTGCGGCAGCTCCAGGAGAATGGCATCCAGCCCGAAGACTGGGGCGGCGATACCGCCGTGGTCTCCTGCAGCGGCATCACGGGCGAGGGCGTGGACGAGCTTTTGGAGCGAATCCTCCTGGAAGCCGAGATGCTGGAGCTCAATGCCGATCCCGATGCGCCCTTCGAGGGCCTGGTGATCGAGGCGCAGATGGAGCCCGGCATGGGCCCCACCGCCAATATCCTGGTGCGCAACGGTGTGTTGCGCCAGGGCGACTGGTTCTCCTGCGGCAGCACCTACGGTAAGGCGCGCGCGCTGCTGGATACCCACGGCAAGCGCCTGGCGAAGGCGACTGCCTCCACGCCCGTGAA
Source organism: uncultured Lentisphaeraceae bacterium (assembly GCA_964570085.1). GTDB lineage: Bacteria > Verrucomicrobiota > Lentisphaeria > Oligosphaerales > Oligosphaeraceae > UBA1724. The sequence continues at coordinate 574 of CAZMWS010000132.1, forward strand.
GATCATGGGCTACAACGCGGTTCCTGAGGCGGGCGACAAGGTTGTCTGGCAGCCCGATGAAAAGACCGCGAAGGCGGCCGCTGACGAGGAGTTGCAGCGCAAGCGCCAGGAGAATTCCGGCGACCAGAAGGCGCTGACCATGGAAGAGGTCATGAAGCGCCTCACGGATTCCCGCAACGACAGCTCCGTGGTGGAGATGAACCTGGTGCTGAAGACCGACGTCCGCGGCTCCCTGGAGGCGATCTCCGAGGCCATTTCCGGCATCAAGTCCACGAAGATCTCCGTGAAGATTGTTCATGGTGGCGTGGGCGAGATCACGGATTCCGATGTGATTTTGGCGGCGGCCAGCAAGGCGATCATCGTGGGCTTCCACGTGCGCGCCATGCCCAGCGTGAACCGGACTGCCAAGCAGAAGGGCGTGGAGATCCGCCTCTACTCCATCATCTACGATCTGTTGGACGATCTGGAGGACGTCATGCGCGGCCGCCTGACTCCCGAGACCAAGGAGAATCTGCTGGGCGAGGCGCAGATCGCGCAGGTCTTCAATATCTCCAAGACCGGAAAGATCTGCGGTTGCCGCGTGACCTCCGGCGTCATCAAGGTGAACCAGAAGGCGCGCGTCTTCCGCCAGGACACCCAGATCTACTCCGGCCTGGTGGCATCCCTGAAGCACTTCAAGGAGGATGTCCGCGAGATGAAGGCCGGTCAGGAGTGCGGTATCCGCCTGGACAACTTCGAGGACTTCGAGGTGGGCGACCGCATCCAGGTCTTTACTGTGGAGAAGATCCTCCCCGAACTCTAGGCGGGAAGACCGCTCCCCCATACATTCTCTCACTCTTTAGCACACTCCGATCCCTCATGGGCGCAGAAGACCGCATTTCCCGATTGAACTCGCAGATGCTCCGGGAGCTTGGGATGCTGGGCGAATCCCTGATTCGACCCGATATTCCCGATGCCCTGGTCACCTTCGTGGGCGTGGAATTGGCCAGCAATCTCCGCACGGCCAATGTCTTCGTCTCCGTCTACGGCAGCGCCGCCGCCAAGCGCCGCGCAATGGAGCTGCTCCAGCGCCGACGGGTGCAGCTGCAGGACGGTATCGCCCGGAAGATGGTCATGAAATACACGCCCGTGCTGCACTTCCGACTGGACGAGACCGCCGAGAAGGCGCAGCGCGTGATGTCGATTCTCCAGGAGCTGGATCTTCCCCAGGAGAACAGCAAGGGCGCCGCGGCGCCTTCCACTCCGGAGTCTGGCGAATAGTAGGGAGTGATTTCCCGAGGAGCGATAGATTGCCATGTCAGACGATCGGAAGCATGACAGCGTATTGGAGGCCCGTGGTCGGGTCCGGGATCCCAATGGCTTGCACCTGAAGGTAGCCAGCGAGATCTCCCGTGCCTGCGCCAAATTCTCCTCCACCCGGGTCACCATCACCGCCGGCAATGGCCGGACGGCGGACGCCCGCAGCCCCCTGGCACTCCTGACTCTCGGCGCCCCCGCAGAACAGCTCCTGGTGATTGCGGCGCAGGGGCCTGATGCCCAGGCGGCGCTGGCGGCCCTGGAACCCTATATCTTCCTGGAAAAGGCACCCGCTCCCGTGATCCCATGAAGCGCGCGGAATTGCTGGCCATCCTGGAGTCCCTCGATATGCACCCCAGCAAGGCGCTGGGGCAGAACTTCCTGGTGGACGACAATTGCCTGGACGCCCTGGTGCGCGCCGCGGCTCCGCAGCCCGGCGAGGAGCTCCTGGAGATCGGTCCCGGCACCGGCGTGCTCACCCGGCGGCTCCTGGCATCCGGCGCCCTCCTCACCTCCGTGGAATTCGATTCCCGACTGGCGGGATACCTCCGGCGGACGCTCGGCGAACAGTATCCCGAGACCTTCCGGCTCATCGAAGAGGATGCCTGCAAGACCAATTTCGATGCGCTCTTCCCCCAGGGACACCCCTATCGCGTGGTGGCGAATCTCCCCTATTCCTGCGCCTCCGTCCTCCTGGCGCATCTGGCATCCGCAAAAAATCCGCCGCGCGCCCTCCATGTGCTCCTCCAGAAGGAGATGGCCGAGCGACTCGCCGCAAATCCCGGCACCGCGCAATACGGCGTCCTGACGGTACGCCTCGCCTTCCGCTATATTGCGAAGATCGCGCGACAGGTCCCCCGCGGAGTCTTTTTCCCGCCGCCGGAGGTGGATTCCGCCTTCTTGGCGCTGGAGTCTCGCCCGGAGCCCCTGGGCGCCCCCGAACTCCTGGAACGCGCCGGACGCCTGGCGGGCGCCGCATTTGCGCAGCGCCGGAAGCAGGCGCGGCGCCTCCTGGAACCCCTGATGCCCGGCGTGGATGTCGCCGCCGCCCTGGAGGCCCTCGGACTGCCCGCTACCGCACGCGCGGAAGTCCTCTCTCCTCAACAATACGTGAAACTCGCGGAGCTGATGCCATGAAAGTCCTTTGGGACGGTTTTATCTATAGTGATGGCGTGGGAAGGGCCATCACGGCGGCTTTGCTTGCTGCCAACGCCCTTCTTTGGGCACTTCTGATCTGCAAGTTCTTCCAGACAAGAACGCTGAAGAATGCGATTGTGCTCATACGGGAGCGGCTGGCGAAATACGGCTCCTGTACGCATAAGATCCTGGGGGACTTGGACCACGACCGCTCGCTGACGGGTCCCCTGGCGGATCTGGGGCGCGCCGCCAGCGCGATGCTGCTGGAGATCCTGAAGCCTACCGCCCAGCAGAAATACGCCTTCTTCTCCGAGGGAATCCTCCCCCGCGCTCTCACCGCACAGGAACTGGAACGCGTACAGGTCGCCATCGAGACCGAAATCACGCGCCAGAAGGGCGCCCTGGAGGACTGGCTGCCGGGACTGGCGTCGCTGATTACTCTCGCTCCGATGTGCGGACTCTTCGGCACTGTCTGGGGCGTCATGGCCACCTTCGTGGGAATCGTCAACAACGGCGGCCGGCCCGATATCCAGGCAATCGCCCCCGGTATCGCCGGCGCACTGCTCACCACCGTGGCGGGACTGTTCGTTGCAATCCCCGGCACTCTCTGCAATAACTCGATCGTCTCCACTGTCGATGAGATCTCCCAGGAAATGGACGACTTCCGCGACGAGCTACTGACCTCCCTCCAGCTGGCAAAGACCGCACAGCCAAAGCCACAAGTGGCGGCGGCAGCGCCTGTCGCTGCACCCCAGCCCCAGCCCCAGCCTGCGCGGACGGTTGCCCAGCCCGCCATGAGCGCGCAGCCTGCATATCAGCAGCAGCCGGTGATGGCGGCGCAGCAGCCCGCGCAGCCCGCGCAGCCCGCGTATTCGGAGCCTGTAGTGTCTGGTGTCTCTCGTGACACCGCGGTAGAGATTTCGGTGGAAGAGGACATGGCTGGAGGGAGCCCGGACGGCTATGCTCGCTAGGCAGAGAGGAGGCAAGAGGGAGCGTAGGGTCAAGGCGGAGGTCAATATGACGCCGCTGATGGACCTGACCTTCACCCTGCTGATCCTGTTTATCATCACGGTCCCGATCCTGGACTACAAGACGGACGTGACGCCCCCCGCCATGAATACGGAGTCCACGCTCCCGGAGAGCGATCCCCTGGCGATCCAGGTGACGTTGGATGCGCAGGGTCTCTGCGCCATCAACGGCGAGCCCATCGCGCCCACGGATCTGGAGGCGCGCATGCGGCAGTATAAGGACCTGGGGCGTACGAGGGTGCGGATTCGCGCCAGCGGCGAGCGCCCCTACGAGGAAATTATCATGCTCCTTCGCCCCGCAAAGCATTGCGGCATGGAGGTGCAGTTGGAGACGGTGGCGGAATAGCCCCGCGGGGTAGCTCGTAGTCTATGTCCCGGGAGGAGTCCAAAGAGAGCAGGGTGGATGCCGCGCGAATGCAGGCGGCATCCGCATGCATGCCTCCCGGCACCCCGGAGATCCATTCGCTGGCACTCCTGAACCACCTGCCACTCCACCATTGCATCGCCGCAATCCTCTCCGGCGCACTGCTGGCATTCGCCTTCCCGCCCCTGGAGTGGTCGCCACTGGCATTTCTGGGACTGGTGCCCTATCTCCTCTGCCCACAGCCCCGCGCCCTCCGCTGGCGGCTCCTGGGCGCCGCACTCCTGGGATACACGCACTTCCTGATCTCGCTGTGGTGGCTGAATTCCGTGGGCTTCGGCGCCGGCGCGCTCCTGGCAATCCCCTGCGCGCTCTTCCCCGCACTCTGGGCACTCCTCTGGGGGGCGCTTCTCTGGCGACGAAAACCCCGTGAGGAGATCCCCATGGACTTCCGGCAACGCACCGACGCCTTCCCGGATGCCACTCCCGCACACCGCCCCGGCGCGGATCTCACCGTCTTCCCCAATACTCGCGCATTCCTGCGGGCGGCACTGCTAGGCGCCGCGCTCTGGATCTCCCTGGAGTGGATCCGCGGATGGATCTTCACCGGCTTTCCCTGGAATGCCCTGGGGGTCTCACAGGCATTCTCGCCCGTCCGACTCCTGGCGACTCTCGCCGGCGCATACGGGATCTCCTTCTTGTTGGTATGGAGCAATCTCCTCGTGGCGGGACTCCTGGCGCGACGGGATAAACGCCTCCTCGCGGCACTCCTGGCGACTCTCCTCTTTCTGGGCGGATGGTGCGCTCTGGAGTACGCCCGAAAGCTCCCCCTGGAGGAGACCCCCATCCGCATTACGGCAATCCAGGGCGATGTGCCCGAATGCCGCGAGGCCTCCCCCGAGGAGGTCCAGTTCGCCTGGGACCGATACTCCTCCCTCACCCTCCAGGCCGCTTCCACAGAATCCACCGATCTCTTCCTCTGGCCCGAGGGCGCACTCCCAATCCCACTCACGACCCCCGCATACTCCCAGGGACTCCGAACCCTCCTCGCACAACTCCAAAAGCCACTCCTCCTGGGAGCCCTGGATGTCCGCGAGGGACTCATACCCCCCGGGGGAAAGGGCGCCTTCGGCGGCAGTGGTGACTCCGATCCGGAGCCCCCTGTCTTCAACTCCGCATTCCTCCTCCAGAAGGACTCCGCGGTCCTCGCACTCCCACGCGCCTTCCGCGAGGACTACTACGACAAAACCCACCTGGTCCCCTTCGGAGAATACGTCCCATTCTCCCAACAACTGCCCTGGCTTGTGGACGCCCTGGGCATGGGACGGGATCTGACCCCCGGCAAAAATGCCACGCTCTTCTCCCTGAAATGCGCCGACGGCACCACTGTCCGCTGCGGAATGAATATCTGCTTCGAGGACGCATTCCCCGAGATCTCCCGGGAATTCACCCAGAAGGGCGCGCAGCTCCTGGCCACCATCACCAACGACTGCTGGTATAAGACCTCTTCCGGCGCACGACAACACCAGGCACAGGCCATCCTCCGCGCCGTCGAAAACCGCCGACCGCTCCTCCGCTCCGGAAATAACTCCCATACCTGTCTCATCTCCCCTAAAGGCGAAATCATCGATCCCATCCAAACCACCGACACACCCTTCACCTCAGGCTATCATACCTACACCATCTATCCCACCAAACCCAACGCCCCCCTCACTCCCTA
>CAZMWS010000133.1:0-6043 GCA_964570085.1 uncultured Lentisphaeraceae bacterium
CGTACCGGAGTGGCTCCAGGCAATCCGCCAGGCACCCATGACCATCAGCGACAGTTATCACGCCACCCTCTTCGCTATCCTCTTTCACCGCCCCTTCGCCGTGGTCCCCTCCCGAAAGAACAACCGCTTCGAACGACTGGCCGATATCCTGGATCTGCTGGGACTCCAGGATCGCGTGGTCACCGCCGGGGATTGCGCGGGACTGCTGGCGCTGTCCAAAAAGCCCATCGATTATGAGCGGGTGGATGCCATTCTGGAACCCCTCCGGAGGACCTCGCTGGATGCCCTCCGTCTGGAGTGAGAAAATTGTGTCTGTGTGAGGGGGGATTTCTGGGGGAATTGGGGCGCGCAAGGTATATTGAATTCGCGCCCTGATTTGCCCTCGAAAACACTCTTGGAGGAATCCCCATGAAGAAGAATTTTGGAGTCAAAAACTGGATGTTCCCTATGCCGGTTCTCATGATCGGTACCTATGATGAGGACGGCACCCCCAATCTGATGAACGCCGCCTGGGGCGGTGTCACCATGGAGGACCGCATCACGATCTGCATCGACTCCAGCCACCGCACCTGGACCAACATCGCCCGCAATCGCGCATTCACTGTCGCCTTCGGCACCGTGGATACTGTGAAGGCATGCGACTACGTGGGACTGGTCAGCGGCAATAAGGCGCCCGGAAAGGTTGCTACCGCCGGACTCACTGCCGAAAAGAGCGCCTTCGTCAATGCGCCCGTCTTCCGGGAATTCCCTCTGGTGTTGGAGTGCGAGCTACTTTCCCAGAATCCCGAGGACTGCAATGTTGTGGGAAAGATCCTGAATTGCGCTGTGGAGGAATCCGCCTTCACTGACGGAAAGCCCGATGCCGCCAAGATGAAGCCCATCTGCTTCGATACCTGCGCCGCCTGCTATCGACAGATGTCCGACGCCGTTGCACCCGCATTCTCCTGCGGAAAGGATTTCATGAAGTAGCCGGAGGGAGGTGCTCCTATGTCCTTTCGACCCATGCGCCGCATCGCCCAGCAACTCCCCGATGAGGAGGCACAGGAGATCCTCGCACACGCAAAGCGCGGCGTGCTCTCCCTCACCGGCGATGACGGATACCCCTACGGCATCTACCTCAATCCCTTCTATTGCCCCGAGGACGGAAAGATCTACTTCCACGGCGCCAAGGAGGGACACAAGATCGATGCCATCCGCCGCGATGACCGCTGCTGCTTCACCGTCCTAAGCGACGGCGTCAAGGACGACCCGGGATGGGCATATACCTTCCGAAGCGTGGTGGCATTCGGTCGCATCGAGCTGATCACCGACCAGGAAAAGGCCCTGGAGATCTGCTTGCGCTTGGCTCGACGCTTCAATCCCAGCGAACAGGATATCCAGGACGAGATCAAACGCGCCGGCGCACGGGTACAGGTCCTCGCCATGACGCTTGAACACGTTACTGGAAAACGCGTCCATGAGGCGTAAAAACTCTCTCCGGAAAGCTTCTGCCTCCTATGCCTCTCGAGATCTCCATTCGTCCCGCAACAATCCTGGATCTCCAGGCGATGCTGGACATCTATGCTCCCTACGTGGAAAAGACCGCAGTCTCTTTCGAACTGACGGTCCCCACTCTCGAGGAGTTCGGCGAACGATATGAAGCGCGGCTGGGACGATATCCCTGGCTGGTCGCCACCGACGACGCCACCGGACATGTGCTGGGATACGCATACTTGGGACCCTTCAAGGAACGCGCCGCTTACGATGTCTCCGCGGAGGTCTCGATCTATGTGGATAACTCCTTCCACCGCAGTGGAATCGGCGCGAAGCTCTACGCCGCCATCGAGGCAGAGGCCTGCCTCCGCGGCATCCGGACCCTCCAGGCATGCATCGCCTATCCCGCCAATGGTCAGGAGGACGATACCCTGACACTGGATAGCGTTCACTTCCACCACCGCATGGGCTATCGGCTCTGCGCGCACTTCCATCAGTGCGCCATGAAATTCGACCGCTGGTATGACATGGTCTGGATGGAGAAGCCCCTCTGGAAGGACGCCACGCATCTGGGCTTCGAAAAGCGCGATATCGTCTCCCACATCATGGAGCGGATGATCTCCTTCTCCCACGGAAATCTCCACGACATCACCCATCTCATGAAGGTCTGGGGATTCGCACGCACCATCGGCGTGGCCGAGGGACTCTCCGAGAACGAACAGCTCATCCTGGAGTGCGCCGCGATCCTCCACGACATCGCATGCCCACTCTGCCGCGAAAAATACGGCGTCGCCGAGGGCTGGCGCCAGGAGCTGGAGGGCGCCCCCATGGCACTGGAATTCCTCCAGGAATCCCCACTCTCCGAAGAACAAAAACAACGGATCTCCTTCCTCGTCGGACACCACCATACCCTCAAGGACATTCAGGGACGAGACTACCAGATCCTCGTGGAGGCCGATTACCTCGTCAATGCCGAGGAAAGCGGCTTCTCCCCAAAGGCCCGCGCCGCCGCAAAACACGATTTCTTCCGCACTCCCACCGGAATCCGACTCCTCGAGAGCCTCTTCTCCGGCGAAGAAGAACACGGCACTCGCTCGTAAAAGAACCGTAAGTACTTAGCCCTTAGTGGTTAGGATTGGCTCATAAGGTGCCGCAGGCGCTCTTCCGCCAATTGGCGATGCCATTTTCCCCTTTTCCTTTGCGCGCCAATTCGGGCGCGCATGGCGCACGCGCCGGTAAATTCCGGCGCGGGGTTTCGCCTGCGAAACCCTGGCCTAACTTCCTCCTTCCTCTTTCCTCCTTCCTCCCTCCTCCTTTTTTTATTTATGCGTCCCTCCTCCTACGCCCCAATCGCTCCCGCCTTTTCCGGAATCCTTCCCCGTGGCCGTGAATGCCGCCTCAACGAGGGTGAATTCGCCTTTGGGGCGAAGCTGACCGTAGCGCCCGCCGCCATGCCCTTCCTGGGGGAGTGTCTGCAGCTCTTCGGAGTGGAGGCGATCCCCTGCGAGGAAAATTCTCAGATCGCCGTCGCCCCCTGCGCCGGTCTTCCATCGGAGGGCTTCCGCCTGACGGTTTCTGCCGAGCGGATTCTGGTGGAATATGGTGACTGTGGCGGACTGGTCTATGGCCTTAATGCCCTGGAACAGCAGCTCTATCTGGCATTCCGTTTCGGCGCGGACCAGGCCTTCCTGGAAGCCGGAGTCCTGGAGGATGCCCCGCGGCTCGTCTGGCGCGGCGTCATGCTGGATTCCTCCCGGCATTTCCAGAGCGTCGAGAATGTCAAACGGCTGCTGCGCGCCATGGGGCGCCTCCGCCTCAACCGCTTCCATTGGCATCTTTCCGACAACGAGGGCTGGCGCATGCCCTCAAAGGGCGCACCGGAACTCAATGCACTCTCCGCCCTCCAGAAGGGCTCCTACACCCCCGAGGAAATCGCCGAAATACGCCGGATCGCCAAGGAAAATGCCATCCAGATTATCCCCGAAATCGACTTCCCCGGCCATAACCACGGACTGCTGGAGCTCCATCCGGAATTCCGTTGCGACAAAGAGCACTTCTCCACCGAGATCTGCCTCGGAAATCCCGGCTCCCTGGAATTCGCCAAGGCGCGCATCCAGGAGGCCATGGAGCTCTTCCCGGAAAGCACCCACATCCATCTGGGCGGCGACGAGGCCGGCGACTGGTTCTGGAACCACTGCCCCGTCTGCCAGGCAAAGTGCGCCGAGTTGAAACTGGAGAATACCCGCAAGCTGGAAGAGTGGTTCATGCGGGAACTCTCGCAGTTCGTCGTGGATCACGGCCGCATCCCCATCACTTGGCGCACCGATGCCATCCTCACCTTCAAGAATATCCTCCAATGCTGGGGAAATGCCAACGACATGAACGCCTGCGCGGGGCACAACAACCTCTCTCACCAGGTGATCTCCTCCATCGACAACGCATACTACCTGGATTATCCGCAGGCATTCGAGGAGCCCCGCTTCCCCTGGATGGTCCAGCTCTCCGAAGAGGGCGTCTACTCCGCAAATACCGGCGCACATGTGGAGGAAATCATGGGCAAGCGTCTCCTGGGACTGGAATGCCCCCTCTGGACCGAGGTGGTCCCACAGTGGCGCCTGGAAGCGAAGCTCTTCCCGCGGCTGGTCGCCGCTGCCGAAAGCGCCTGGAGCCCCGCTAAGACCGCCTCCTTCGCCGACTACCAGTCCCGCAAAAAGGCCCTCCAGCTGGCCGGATACAAGTGGTGGCGCTAAATTCCCCACGCCAAAACACAGTCCACTCTCGTTCTCTTCTAACCCCCGATTATGGAATCCCCCTTCGTCTCCGGTTTGCTGGACGGCACTTTCCACCTCCTGGGAGAGGTGGCGCCGCCTGCCCTGGAAGACTCCCTCCAGGAAATCGATGCCCTGGCACAGGGCATCGCCGCGGACTACGCACACGACGGACTCTTCTATGGCCTCGTGGTGGACGATAACCCCGATGACCTGGAACGCCAGGATGTCCAGGACTTCGCCGCGGTCCTGGAACACCACTTCCCCGGTCATGTGATTCGGATGTTCTCCGGAAAGGGCCGCGCGCCCCGCGAGAACCACGTCTGGCTCCAGAGGATGTCCCACGAGAAGCCCGACGGCGTCTTCTGCGCCGTCAGCGGTGATGCACGGCCCCTGGAGAAGTCTTACGTGGATTCCGTGGAGAGCCTCCGCTTGTGCCGCGAGGAGGGGTTGGGCGGACTCACCGGCGGGGCTACCGTCAATATCGGAAAATACACCGCGCCGGATATCGCCATCTCCTACGCGAAGATGGGCCGGAAGCTGACCTGCGGCGCAAAATTCCTCCTCTGCCAGGCTACCTGGGATGTCCGAAAGGCCCAGGAACTGCAGTGGGAACTCCAGATGCGCGGTGCGCCGGTGCCCGTGATCGCACGTGTCCTGTGGTTCTCCTCCGAAGAGGTCGAGAAGCTCCCCGCGGTTCTGCCTCCCGGCGTGCTTCTCCCCGAACTCTATCAGCGCGGCCTGAAGATCGAATACGCCAAGGGCCTGAAGGAGGGCAGGGCGTATCAGTCACGATGCCTGGCACTCCTTATGACCGGACTCCGACGACTAGGATTCTGCGGCGCGCTCCTCCACGGCGATGTCACTCCCATTGACATCCAGACCCTGACCACCGCCTTCCAGAAGGCACTGGCGGAATGCCCCGACTACAATTCCTGGCGGAACCGCTGGAAGGGAGAGATGGAGAAGATCATGCTCCCACCCGTCGCCAGTCCACGATACCTCTTCGCCAATCTCATGAAGCTGAATCACCGGGATCCCTCCGGCGTGGAATTCGAACCCACCAGCCCACTGGATCCCGGTAAGGCACCCTTCGGAGATCGATTGGTCTCACGACTCCTCCGCACCGCCGATGACCCCGCAAAGCCACTGGCACTCCGACACGCCCTCTGCAAAATCTGCGGCGTGAACCCAAATGTGCTCTTCCGACTCGTCCACCTCGGATACCTCCCCAATGACCGATGCCCAAAACGACTCACCGAGGGCGCTTGCGGAAATGTGGGGCCAAAAGGACAGTGCGAATGCCGAAATCGACTCTGCTTCTTCCGACGCGTCTTGGCACTGGCCGCTGCACAGGGACGCCTGGATGAATGGGCACGGTAGTGATATAACAACATAACTCCTTGCAAATCAAGGAGTTATGTTGAATTTTGTATTTTCCCCCTCCTGCCTGGAATATTCCTGTTTTCACGGGGGTGTGGAGGGGGCTGTCGGGTGGGGAAACTGTATATTAGCGAAACGCCCCGGATTTGACGACATCACCCACGATTTTTGGGTGGTATTGGCGGGGTGTACTGGAGTTCCAAGGTCTCCGGGGAGTCCCTGCCCTCCCAGCGTTCCTACGGGCGGGCGCTCCTAACAACACACTGGGAGTCTATATCCTTATGCAACACAAGAGTTTCCTGTTTACCTCGGAGGCGGTCTCCGAGGGGCATCCCGATAAGGTCTGCGATCAGATTTCCGACGCCGTCCTGGATGCCATCCTTCAGAGGGATTCCCGGGCACATGTGGCCTGCGAGACC
>CAZMWS010000134.1:0-1921 GCA_964570085.1 uncultured Lentisphaeraceae bacterium
ATTCTGAGTATCTTCTGACATCTTGTTGTACCCCTTCGTGTTTAGGCCTTCGCCGCCTTGCGGGCGGTCATCTCGGTGTGCAGACGGGCGATGTCCTTGCGGAGCTTACCGATGCGTGCGGTGTCCTTCAGCTCGCTGGTCTGGAACTTCAGACGGAGCTGGAAGATCTCCCGGCGATTCTCGGTGAGCAGCTGCAGAATCTCGTCGTCGGTCTTCTGACGGATCTCGGATGCTTTCATTTTGAAAATCTCCTTGGTCTCTTGGCGGGGGTGTCTTTCGGGGAGGAGTGTTGCCGATTCGGCATTGTCGCCCTCCCCTGGGGATCTCCCGCCATTCTGACTATTCGGCGACGTAACGGGAGAGGAAGCGGCAGCGGACGGGCAGCTTGCTGGACGCCAGTGCCAGGGCTTCCTTGGCAACAGTCTCGGAGCATCCGGAGAGCTCGATGAGCATGTTACCGGGACGGATAACGGCGACCCAGAATTCGGGAGCGCCCTTTCCCTTACCCATACGGGTTTCCAAGGGCTTCTTGGAGACGGGCTTGTCGGGGAAGACGCGGATCCAGATCTGGCCCTTACGCTCCATGCGGCGGGTAGCCGCCACACGAGCCGCCTCAATCTGGGCACCAGTCAGCCAGGCGCGCTCCAGGACCTGGAGGCCGTAGTCGCCGAAGTCCAGCTTGTTATTGCGCGTTGCGAGGCCCGCGCGCGTTCCGCGTTGCACCTTTCGGTGCTCTGCGCGTTTTGGCATTAATGGCATTGTTGATTTCCTCCCAGTTTTCGGGTTTGCAGATCCAGACTTTGATTCCAATCAGGCCGGCCAGGGTGTGAGCTTCCACGAAGCCGTAGTCGATGTTGGCGGAGAGGGTATGCAGGGGCACCTTGCCCTCCTTGTACTGCTCGACACGGGCCAGTTCGGCGCCGCCCAGACGACCGCTGATGCGGATACGGACGCCCTCGGCGCCGCGCTCCATGGCGGTCTGGATGGCGCGCTTCATGGCGCGGCGGAAAGCCACGCGGCGCTCCAGCTGCTGAGCGATGGACTCGGCCACGAGCATGGCGTCCACCTCAGGCACGCGGATCTCCTTGACATCGACGAGGATTTCCTCGTCCTTGGCGACATCCTGGAGTTCTTCCTTGATCTTGTCGAGGCCGGCGCCCTTCTTCTCGTTCTTGGCATCGGCAGCGGGTGCCGCGGGGCGGGCGCCCTTCTTGTCGTTGCGATCCTCGAAGTGTCCGGTGATGATGATGCCGGGGCGAGCGGTGAAGATGGTGAGGCGCAGGCGGCGTCCGAAGCGCTCGATGAGCACCTTGGAGACGCTGGCGTTCTTCAGGAGAGCGTCCAGCTTCTTGCGGATTTTGAGATCCTCCTGGAGGAGTTCTCCGAAGGACTTGTTGATGCTGCCGACCTTCTCGTGGCTCCGTGCGAACCAGCGGGACTTCCAGTCCTTGCGGAGAGGAAGGCGGAAGCCAATCGGATTAACTTTTTGACCCACAGTGATTCCTCCTGATTATGCCTGGTCCGATACGGTGATGCGGATATGGCTGGTGCGCTTAAGGATGCGTCCGGCGGATCCACGGCTGCGCGGCCAGAAGCGGCGCATGGTGGGGCCCTCGCCGACGACGGCCTCCTTGACGATCAGCTGGCTCCGGTTGACGGCGCCGACCTCTGCGTTTTCGGCATTGGCCACGGCAGACTTCAGCGTTGCCTCCACCAGGCGGGCCGCCTTGCGCGGAATCAGCGCCACGGTGTTCAACGCCGTGATGGCGGGCTTCCCCTGGATCAGGCGCGTGACCTCACGCGCCTTGAAGGGAGAAATCCGCACATACTTGGAAATGGCGATTTTTTCCATCTTTGCTGTGTTTAGGGTTCCTTGTTTGGGACGAACGTAACGAAAAAAAAGAGCGTTTTGAGGTGCGGC
>CAZMWS010000134.1:1931-5975 GCA_964570085.1 uncultured Lentisphaeraceae bacterium
ATTCCGGGGGCGCAAGGGGGCGCAGTCCTCTATTCGAGGGTGTTTTCAGGGATCCCCGAGCGCGGCGTCTTGCTCGCCGCCTCCCAACCATGCTCCGGGGTATGGCGGGCAATAAGCCACCGGCGGAGCCTGTCTTGCCGTGGCGAGAAACCCCGCCCGGCTCGGATTCGGCTAGGAGAAGATTTGTATTCGACGTAGGGAAAACGGCGGAAAGCCGCAGGGCGTACCCTGCCCTAGGTCGTGTGCAAGGACGCTTAATGTAACGGCGCCCCGCAAATTTTCCAGTCTCCCCCCGAAAAAAGGGAGAAGGGTGTAGGAGAATGTGTCCGGATTTGTCATCCGGGCCTCCCGGCATTTTTTATTTTTCTTGTGCCGGTGTGATGCGATGGAGGAGGGTCCCTGGGGGGAGAGTCCGGATGTCGCCGTCTTTGGGGACAGCGGCGGCGCGGGTGGGGTGGACCAGGACCACTTCCAGGGTCGCCAGGGTCTCCTCGCCGCGTTTCCATTGGAGGAGGGATCCCTCGCGGAGTCCATGGAGGGATCCCTGATCCAGGAGTGCCAATTGGGTCTCGGGATCCACCTGGAGGACCGCGCAGCTTCCGATGGCGAGATCCTGGTCTTGGGACGCCAAGCCGACGACAGCGAGGCACTCCTCCAGTTGTTTCCGGACCTCCTGGGCGCTATCCTGGACCTTGTCCTTGAGAGGCTGAGAGGCCTGTGCGGCCTCCAGGGCGGCGGATGCCGCATCGCGGTTTTTATTGCAAGTCTCCTGGAGTTCCAGGAGGAGTCGTCGGCAATCGGCCAGGACGGCGAGCATTTCCACGGCATCGGGGGCTTCGCTCTGGGCGTTTTCGGCCTCCCGGAGGAGGTGTGCGGCCTTCAGATCCTGTGCCACCAGCGACCGCGCCAACCGATCGGAGTCCATGAGGATGGTGGCGTAGTCCCGTCGGAGTCCGGCCAGTTCCTGTTCCCGGAGCTTGAGGGTCTCCTGGAGTTGCTGGCGTTCGGTCTGGCACTGTGCCAGGGCCTGTCGGCTCTCCTCCAGCTGCATGCGCAGGACCTCTGCGGGGGCGGCTTCCTCCTGGGCGCAGAGGCTCCATGACAGGAGGAATGCCAGCAGGATGACGGGGAATCGCGTCATGAGTCGGTGTTCTAGAGATCTCCCAGATGGGCGCCCTTGTCCAGATAGCGGACGTATTCCCGTGCGGCCTCTTCCAGCGTGAGGGGCGTCTCGGCGTATCCCGCCTTCCGGATCTTGTCCATCTCCAGGCAGGTGTAGTACTGGTAACGTGGCTTGAGCTCCTCGGGCATCTCGATATACTGGATGCGGGGTTCCCGATGCATGGCATCGAACATGGCGTGTGCCAGGTCATTCCAGGAACGGGTGGAGCCATAGCCGATGTTGTAGAGGCCGCAGCACTTCGCGCCATCGTTCATGAAGAAGATGGTCATGTTGGCGGCATCGGTCACGTAGAGGAAGTCCCGCACCTGTTCGCCATCGGCGTATTCGGGGCGATAGCTCTTGAAGAGCTTCACTTCGCCATCCTTGGAGATCTGCTCGTAGCAGCGAAGGAGCATGCTACGCATCTTTCCCTTGTGGTATTCGTTGGGGCCGAAGACATTGGAGTATTTCACGCCCACGAAGGAGGCGCCGCCCTCCACGGGGGCGGTCAGCCAGCCGCGATGGAGGAGATACTGGTCGAAGATCTGCTTGGAGTAGCCGTATTTATTGAGGGGCCGCAGCAGATGGATGGTCTTTTCGTCATCCTTGAAGCCCTGTTCACCGTCGCCGTAAGTCGCTGCGCTGGAGGCGTAGACCATGCGGACGCCGCGGCGGACGCAGTAGTCGGCCAGGAGTTTTCCGCACGCGAAATTATTTTCGATGAGATAGGAGGCATCTGGCTCGGTGGTATCGGAGCAGTTTCCCAGATGGAAGATGACCTGGAAGGGATACTTCTTGTCCAGGAGTCCGGAGGAGAGCTCCTCGTAGAAGCCGTCGTCCTTTTCGAAGTAGTCGGCGAAGCGGAGTGCCCGGAGATTCTGCCATTTTTCTCCGTCTTTCAGGGAGTCCACGATCACGATGTTCTCGTAGCCCATCTGGTTGAGGCGGTAGACGATTGCGCTGCCAATGAGGCCCGCGCCGCCAGTCACCAGAATCCATGCATCACGTTCCATGAAAATTCCTCGAGTTATTGAGTATTATTTATTGAATAAAGAGAGAAAGCGTTCCGGTTTGATTTACGGGCGGGGTTCCCGGAGGGCGTCATAGACCGCCAGGGCGGCGGCCGCCATGACCACCGGCACCGCGCGCACGACGATGCAGGGATCGTGTCGTCCGGCGATGGAGAGCTCCTGTGGCTCGTGTTTGGAAAGCGAGACGCTCTTCTGGGGTTGTCCGATGGAGGGCGTGGGCTTGAAGGCCGCCCGGAAGACCAATGGCATGCCCGTGGAAATGCCGCCAAGGATGCCGCCGCAGTGGTTGGTCTCCGTGCGCACACGGCCCTTGGCGTCCACCACATAGGGGTCGTTGTTTTCGCTGCCGCGCACGCAACTGCTGTAAAAGCCATCGCCAAAAGAGACGCCCTTCACTGCGGGGATGGCGAAGAGTGCCTGGGAGAGTCGGTTTTCCAGTCCATCGAACATGGGATCGCCGATGCCGGCGGGCAGTCCCACCACAGCGGCCTCCACCACGCCGCCCACGGAATCGCGCTCCTTGCGCGCGGCCTCCACCAACTCCCGCATGTAGGCGCCGGCCTCGTCGTCCAAAACCGGGAAGGGCTTTTGGGAGACCCGCCGCAATTCCGCGCGGCTCACCAGCACGGGATCGAAGACCTCGTCGCCCACATTGCCAATCTGGGCGATGTGCGCCCCGACAGTGATGCCCTTCTTTTCCAGGATCTGCAGGAGGATTCCGCCTGCGATGCACAATGGCGCCGTCAGGCGTCCGGAGAAGATTCCGCCGCCGCGGATGTCGTTGAAGCCGTGGAATTTAACGGCAGCGGGGTAGTCGGCGTGGCCGGGTCTCGGGCAGTCCTTCAGGTCGTTGTAATCCCGAGAATGCTGGTCGGAATTCCGGATGATTGCGCAGAGGGTAGCGCCGGTAGTGACGCCATCCTGGAGTCCGGCGAGGAATTCGGGGCGGTCGGGCTCTTTTCGTTGGGTGGCCAGGGCGCTTCGTCCGGGTGCGCGGCGATCCAGGAATGCCTGGAGGGCCTCCAGATCCACGGGGAATCCGGCGGGGAGTCCCTCCAGAGCGCAGCCGATGGCGGGGCCGTGGGATTCGCCGAAGATGGTGAGCCGAATGTTCTTGCCGTAGGAATTCACAACGAGATCTCCTCTCCAGTGCAAAGGGAATAGGCCTGCCAGAAGGCCGGCCAGGACTTGGAAACCGCCTGTGCGTCCAGGATCTCCACCACGCCATCCGCAGCACAGGCCGCGGCGGCCGCAGCCATGACAATGCGGTGGTCGTTGACGCCATCCACCACGCCGCCATGATAGCGCTCCACGCCAGTGACCACCAGGGAATCCCGGGTGGTCTCCGCCCTGCCGCCCAAAGAGAGCAACAGGCGCCAGACCGCCTCCAGGCGATCGGATTCCTTCAGGCGCAGGCGCTCAGCATGGACAAAACGGGTGGTGCCACGGGAGAGCCCCGCCACCACCGCCAACGCGGGGACCATGTCCGGAATGGCGCGCACATCGATCTCCGACACCGCATGCAATTCCCCGGGACGCACCCGGAGGTCCGCGCCGACGAAGTCCACTTGGGCGCCGAAGGCGCGGAGGAGCTCCACCACCCGGCGGTCGCCCTGTGCGGACTCCGCGACTAAATTCTTCAGCAGGAGCCCCTCGGGATTGCCGTGGCCGAGGGCGGCGGCGACCATGGGGAATGCGGCGGCGGACCAATCGCCCTCCACGGGCGGCATGTCCGCGCAGGCGCGGTAGCGTTGTCCGCCGGGAACGCGGAAGACATCGGGGGACTCCTCCACTGCCACTCCGAAGCGCCGCATGGCATCCAGGGTCAGGGTCACATAGTCCCGGGACTCC
>CAZMWS010000135.1:0-5972 GCA_964570085.1 uncultured Lentisphaeraceae bacterium
TTCCTCCTTCCTCCTTCCTCCTTCCTCCTTTTTCTGCCTTTCCCCTTCCTCCTTCCTCCTTTTTCAACAAAAAAGGGGCGCCTGCGGCACAGCCACAGACGCCCCTTTTTTGCGTATTTTCTCCTACTTCTTCTCTTCCTTAGCGCGGATTGCGGCCTGTGCGGCGGCGACTCGTGCCACGGGGACTCGGAAGGGGGAGCAGCTCACGTAGGTGAGTCCGGCGCGGTAGCAGAACTCGACGGAGGCGGGATCGCCGCCCTGTTCGCCGCAGATGCCCAGGTGGATATCCTTGCGGACGGAGCGGCCCTTCTTGGCAGCGATCTCGATGAGCTGTCCCACGCCATCCACGTCGATAGTCTGGAAGGGATCGGCGTCGATGATATGGTGGTTCAGGTAGGAGCTCATGAAGGAACCCACGTCATCGCGGGAGAATCCGAAGGTCATCTGGGTGAGGTCGTTGGTACCGAAGGAGAAGAACTCCGCGACGGTGGCCAGCTTATCGGCATTGAGGGCGGCGCGGGGGATCTCCACCATGGTTCCCAGGTGATACTCGAAGCTCTTGAAATCGAAGCGGCGCTTGATTTCGGTGTGGACCGTCTTGACGATGTCGGAGACATAGCGCAGTTCGCGGACATCGCAGGTGATGGGCACCATGATCTCGGGGACCACCTTCCGGTTCTCCTCGACCATGATCTCCGCGGCCGCCTGGAAGATGGCGCGCACCTGGAATTCGGTGATCTCGGGATAGGTGACGGAGAGGCGGACGCCGCGGTGTCCCATCATGGGATTGGACTCCGCCAGGGCGTCGATGCGCTTCACGATCTCCTCCTCGGCCACATTGAGGGAGTGAGAGAGCTCCATGCGTCCGGTCTTGGAGTGGGGCACAAATTCGTGGAGTGGGGGATCCAGCAGTCGGACGGTGACGGGGTAGTCGCCCATGATGCGCATGGTCTTCTTGATATCGTCCTTCATGGCGGGGAAGAGCTCCTTGAGGACGGCGATGCGGTCCTTGGAGTCCACGCAGAGGATCATCTTCCGGAGGAGGAAGAGGGGCTGTGCGCTGCCGGTGCCATAGAACATGTGCTCGGTGCGGAACAGTCCGATGCCCTCAGCGCCGAAGTCCTTCGCCTTCTGGGCATCGGCGGGGTTGTCCGCATTGGCGCGCACGCCCATGGTGCGGTGCTTGTCCACCAGCGTCATGAACTTCAGGAACTTGGAGTAATCGGAGCCGGCGGTGGGGGGCACCAGGGGCAGCTCGCCCTCGTAGACGAAGCCCTTGGAGCCGTTGATGGTGATCACATCGCCCTCGTGGAGGATCCGGTCGCCGATGCGGGCGGTCTTGTTGACCTCGTCAACCACCATGTCGCTGGCGCCCACAATGCAGGACTTACCCCAGCCGCGGGCCACCAGTGCCGCATGGCTGGTCATGCCGCCGCGGGCAGTCAGGATGCCGTCGGCCCCGCGCATGCCCTCCACATCCTCGGGGTTGGTCTCCTCACGAACCAGAATCGCCTTCTTGCCCAGGCGCACCGCCTCCACGGCGTCCGCGCTGGAGAAGTAGATTCCGCCGAAGGCGGCTCCGGGGCCGGCGGGAAGGCCCTTCACCAGGATGGGCGTGCGCTGCTCGGCAGCGGGCTCGATGATGGGCAGCAGGAATTCCAGGACCTGGTTGGGCTGCACGCGCATGACGGCGGTGGGCTCGTCAATGAGCTTCTCCGCCAGCATATCCAGCGCCATGGTGACGGCCGCCTTGCCGCCGCGCTTGCCCACGCGGCACTGCAGCATGAAGAGCTTCCCGTTCTCCACGGTGAACTCCAGGTCCTGCATGTCGTGGTAGTGTTTCTCCAGGATGTTCCGGATCTCCACCAGCTGCTTGTAGGCGGCCGGCATGAGCTCCTCCATGGACTTCATCTTCCGGTTGCGGTCATTCTTGGTCTCGTTGTTCAGGGGGCTGGGGGTGCGGATGCCCGCGACCACGTCCTCACCCTGGGCATTGACCAGCCACTCGCCGAAGAACTTGTTCTCGCCGGTGGCGGGGTTTCGGGTGAAGGCGACGCCGGTGGCGCTGGTCTCGCCCATGTTGCCGAAGACCATGGTCTGCACATTGACGGCAGTGCCCCAGGTATCCGGGATGTCCTCGATCCGGCGATAGGAGACCGCCTTGGCGCCATTCCAACTCTTGAAGACGGCGCCAATGCCGCCCCACAGCTGCTGGATGGGATCATCGGGGAATTCGGCGCCCAGGACCTCCTGGATGCGGCGCTTGAAGGCGCAGGAGAGATCCCGCAGATCCGCGGTGGTCAGATCGGTATCGGACTTGTAGTTCTTGATGTATTTATACTGGGCGAGCATGTCGTCCAGGAGCTTGCGGATGCCCTTGCCGTCGATGGGATCGATGCCCTCCGCCTTCTCCATGACCACATCGGCATACATCATGATGAGGCGGCGGTAGGAGTCCCAGACGAAACGCTCATTCTTGGTCTGCGCGATGAGTCCGGGGATGGTGGCGGAGGAGAGTCCGATGTTGAGGACGGTGTCCATCATGCCAGGCATGGACTTTCGGGCGCCAGAACGGCAGGAGACCAGCAGCGGATTCTTGGGATCGCCATACTTGCGGCCCATCTGCTTCTCCACGACCGCCAACGCGGACTCCACCTGCTGCTTCAGCTCGGGCGGGAACTGTCCATCCAGGGCAAAATAGCGGTTGCAGCACTCGGTGGTGATGGTGAAACCGGCGGGCACCGGCAAACCCAGACGGCTCATCTCCGCCAGGTTCGCACCCTTGCCACCCAACAAATTCCGCATCTCCGCATTGCCCTCGGCTTGATTCTGGGCAAAGCTGTAGACATACTTCACTGCCTGCACGGAGGCCGCCGATGCGTTCTCGGCGACGGAGGAGGCGCTCTTACGGGACGACTTCTTTCTCTCGGTCATTGTCTCGATCCTCTGATAAACTCCCGGCCCACAGTCTCGGGAGACTATCCTGTTGTGGGGAAAATTGCTATCCTGTGGGACGCGTACGCATTGACCGGCGGGATGCATTCGCTTGCATCTCACCGGTCATGATAAAAAAGGAAAGGCCCGTGAGCCGGGCCAAATTCTCCCCTAGGGGAAGATTTTGGCTTCATGGCCACGGGCCTCATGCTCGGTTGGCATATAAGAAGCTTACTTCTTCTTGGCTGCCGCCTTCGCCTCCTGGATACGGGCGCGGACGCGCTCTTCGTAGCGCTTGCGGCGAGTACGCTTCTCAGCCTTGGTATGCTGCTGGCTCATGATGGAGATTCTCCAATGAAAAGGTGGATACGAAAATGGGGGTATGTAAGGAAATGCCCGTTAATATATTCAGGGCAAACGGATTTGCAAGAGCGCGGACGGTGTGGAACGGAAGCCCGCGGGGCGTGTTTTTTACTTCACGGATTCCGCGAAGTCATCCAGGAGATGCCGGACCTCCGCGGGGGTATCTGCCTGGCATGCCTGCTGGAAGAGGTCCTGGCAGTCTTCCAGGCGGAGTTTCCGGATGCGGTCGCGGATATTCGGGATGGCGGCGGGATTCATGGAGAAGACGCGGAGTCCGGCGCCCAGGAGTGCGGGCAGCAGCGAGGGATCGCCGGCGGCCTCGCCACAGATCTCCAGCTCCTTGCCCGGGAATTTCGCCACCGTCTGGCAGATGTGTCCCAGCAGCCGAATCACAATGGGATGGCACTGCTGATACCACTGCTTCACGCGGCTGTTTCCGCGGTCCACCGCAAAGAGATACTGCACCAGGTCGTTGGTGCCCAAGCTCACGAAATCCACCTCGGGGAGCAGCCGTTCCAGATCCAGCGCGGCGCTGGGCAATTCCAGCATCATTCCGATGGAGGGATGGCCGTAGGGGATGCCGTCGCGGTCCAGGGACTCCATGGCCTCGCGGACCATCGCCTTCGCCTGCCGGATGTCGTCCACATCGGAGATCATGGGGAAGAGGAGCTTCACATTCGGGGCGGCGCAAGCGCGGAGGATTGCGCGCAGGTGGGTCCGGAAGAACTCGGGATTGGTGAGCAGGAATCGGAGTCCGCGCCAGCCCAGCGAGGGATTCTGCTCGAAGCCCCAGTGGATATACGGGAGCGGCTTGTCGCCGCCGATATCCAGCGTGCGGATCACCACGGGCGCGCCCTCGGCGCCGTCCACCAGGCGCTTCAGCACGCGATACTGGGTGTCCTCATCGGGCGACGCATTCCGGATCAGGAACATGAATTCGGTGCGGTAGAGGCCCACCTCCCGGATGCCCACGCTGTGAAGCGCCGGAATTTCGCTGAAGAGGGTGATATTTCCGCGGAGATTGACGACTGCGCCATCGAGGGTGGCGGGGGAGTCATCCAGGGGCGGCTTCTGGGTGGTAGCGGGACTCTGGCGGCTCCGGCGGCTGATATTCAGCGCCAGCTTATACTGCCGAAGGACGCCCGCGGAGGGATTCGCGTAGCAGAGACCCGCACGGCAGTCCACCAGCAGCTTGTCCCGCGCAGTGACGTTCTCCTGGATTCCGGGGACATCCACCAGCATGGGAATCCGGAGGGCGTGCGCCAGGATGGCGGCGTGGCTGGTGGGACCGCCCGTCTCGCAGACGATTCCGCAGACGCGCTTGAGGGGCGCCGCGAGGAATTGCGAGGGATAGAGCTCCTGCGCCACCAGAATGAGGGGCATGGAGCCGTCGGCGATTTCCTCCTCGGCCTCCTTCTCCTCAGCGGCATCATGGTCGGCCAGGTTCTTGCAGGCCTCCAGCAGGCGCAAGAGTACATCCTGGACATCCAGGAGGCGCTCCCGGAGGTAGTCGTCCTGGATCTGCTGGAATTCCTCCTGGAAGGAGCGTGAGGCCATTCCCAGTGCAGAGGGGAAAGTCAGGCCCTCTTTCAAATACTTCCGCACGCGATCCTGGAGCGTGGGGTCCTCCAGGAGGCTCTCGTAGAGGGAGAAAATGCCCTCGTCCGCCTCCGTCAAGAACTCGGAGACCTGTCGCGCGCCCGCACGGAGGCTCTCCCGCACCAACTCCAGGCACTGCTGGAAAAGACGCTCCTCCGCCGCGGGATCCGTTGCATGCACCAGGCCCGTCTCACGCAAGGCCTGTCCACCCGCCAAAACCATGCAACGGCCATAGCACACGCCGGCCACAATCGGAGTCCCGGACTGGAAGAGCACGCCATTCTTGCCGGCTTTCGGCCGATCGTCGGAAACGGAATTGTTCTGGGACGCTTGCATGAGTCTCTTCGGAATACTTTTTTACGCGTCGGCTATGGAAAAGGATTGTGGACAGGACGATAAGCCAGATTCTGTGCGCCCGGGGAGTCTCCTCCCCGAACCGGCGACCATTCATCTAACGCGACCGATACCCGGAACTGCGCCTTGCGGCATGGTACGGGCAGCACCTCGTTCCCTATTTGGTCTTGCATCGGAAGGGGCTTGCCTTGACCCCCGACTCTCGCGAGCCGGAGCGGTGGGCTCTTACCCCACCGTTTCACCCTTGCCAAGAGGATCACTCCCCCGGCGGTCTCTTCTCTGTTGCGCTATCCTGACTGCGGGATCACCCCGCAATATCCGACCTTTCAACCGGACTTCCTGCCCTGCGATGTCTGGACTTTCCTCCCTGAATCACCCTCACGGATGACCCCGAGCGGCCGCCTGTCGCTGTCCACGGGGATAATATAACCGGGGGACACGGGACCCCCTAAAAAAAGGAGGAAGGAGGAAGGAGGAAGGAGGAAGTTAGGCCAGGGTTTCGCGATAAGACCGCGAAACCCCGCGCCGGAATCTACCGGCGCGTGCGCCAAGCGCGCCGCTAAATCGCGGCGCAAGTAGCTAGCAATTAGTGATTAGCCGCTAGTTGTTCGGTCGCTGCGCGGCTCTTCCGCGGCACTAGCCGCGGTACGGTACCGCCGCTCGGGGCGGCGGAAGAGCGCCTGGCGGCACCTTGCAAACCTACTCCCTACTACCTTCTCCCT
>CAZMWS010000136.1:0-5948 GCA_964570085.1 uncultured Lentisphaeraceae bacterium
GAACAACTAACGGCTAACCACTAACTACTAGCTACTTGCGCCGCAACCAGTTGCGACGTGCTTGGCGCACGCGCCGGTAGATTCCGGCGCGGGGTTTCGGCGCAAGCCGAACCCCTGGCCAAACTTCCTCCCTCCTCCTTCCTCCTTCCTCCTTTTTTTCGGGGCGCCCCGCGCCCCCCAATCCCGTGCCCGAATTCCTCTCACCCATTCTAGACGCCCTGCGGGACACCCATGTCCTGAATGCCATCACCCTGCTGGGCAAGAGCTTCGGCGCCACGGTCAGCATTTTCTTCCTGACGTTGCTCTTTTCGCTGCCGCTGGGCATGCTGATTTGCCTGGCGCGAATGAGTCGTTTCAAGCCCCTGGCGTGGCTCATGCGCATCTACATCTCCGTGATGCGCGGCACGCCCTTGATGCTGCAGCTGCTGGTGGTCTTCTTCGGACCATATTTCCTGTTGGGAATGAACCTCTCCAACAGCTACCGCTTCCCCGCCGTCATCCTGGCATTCTCCCTGAACTACGCCGCGTATTTTGCGGAGATCTACCGTGGCGGCATCCTCTCGATTCCGCAGGGGCAGTATGAAGCGGCGCACGTACTGGGATACTCCCGTTTGCAGACCTTCCTGAAGATCATCCTGCCGCAGGTGATCAAGCGGACCCTCCCCGCCGTCACCAACGAGGTCATCACCCTCACCAAGGACACCTCGCTGGCCTTTGCCATCGCATACACCGAGATGTTCACCCAGGCAAAACAGCTGGCAAGCGGCTGGGCATCCATGACGCCATACCTGGTGGCCGGCGTCTACTATTATATCTTCAACTTCCTCGTGGCCGCATTCATGGAACACCTGGAAAAGCGGCTGGACTACTACCGCTAGCGCGAGGGAGGCAACGACTATGGACACGACCAAACAGCCCGTATTCCAGGTGGAGCACCTCAGCAAGGCATTCGGGAAGCTCCAGGTGCTCCGCGACATCTCCCTCACCGTCCACTCCGGACAGGTGGTCTCCATCATCGGGCCCTCCGGCTCCGGAAAATCCACCTTCCTGCGCTGCGCAACCCTCCTGGAGACCATGGACCACGGAACCATGCGCTACCAGGACGACCTGGTCTGCCAGGATGCCCCCGGCGGCTCCAAATACGCCTCCGCCTCCAGACTCCGACAGCTCCGCTCGCACTTCGGACTGGTCTTCCAGAACTTCAATCTCTTCCCCCACTACAGCGTGATGCAGAATATCACCGACGCGCCCATCTGCGTCCAGGGCCGTGACAAGAAGGAGGTCTATGAAGCCGCGCATGTGCTGGTGAAGCGCATGGGCCTGGAGGGCAAAGAGAACTCCTATCCCTGCGAACTCTCCGGTGGACAGCAGCAGCGCGTCTCCATTGCGCGCGCCCTCATCAACCACCCCGATATGCTCTTCTTCGACGAGCCCACCAGCGCCCTGGATCCCGAGCTCACCGGCGAAATCCTGAAGGTCATCCGCGACCTGGCCGCCCAGATGATGACCATGGTCATCGTGACCCACGAAATCAACTTCGCGCGAATGGTCTCCGACCACGTGATCTTCATGGCAGACGGCGTCATCGTGGAACAGGGACACCCCGATCAGGTTATCGGGAATCCCCAGCAGCCCCGCACACAGGCATTCCTGAAGAAGATCACCGAGGGACACTAAAAGGGCATCCGCCCCCCTCCCCCGCGACACCAAGAAACCCCTTTCCCCCACAAATGAAAGCCTTCGCATTCGCCCTAACCACACTCCTCCTGGCTACACTGGCGCCCTTCGCATCCGCCAAGGACGCCGACGCTACCAAGCAACCCGCATTCCTCCCCCAGGAGGACGGCACCATCCTGGTGGAGATCGCCAGCGTGAAGGACGCCCTGGAGAATGCCCTCCGGAAGCAGACCGTGCTCGCCCAGCAGCTCCAGTCCGCCACCGATGCCTGGAATGCCGGCGGCGAATCCGAAAAGGCGGGGCTGCTGGCGGAAGTCCAGCGGCTGCAGAGCGAGCTTCGCACCCACAGCGCCATGCTGGCACTCATGCTGAATCCCGACGGCATCCCGCTGTATCGCTATGACGAAGCCAGCAACCTGATCTCCGTCTCTCTGGGGACTCCCGAGGAGGTCTTCCTGCGCCTCATGGCAAAGCGTGGCCTCCTGGAGAAGGCGCTGGAGCAAGCCGGTGACAATGCGGAGACCCAGGCGGCGGTGAATACTCAGCTGGGACTGCTCAAGGGACTGCTCTCCGCCATCTACGGCATCTCCCCCGACCGGAACTACTCCTTCAATGCCCAGAATGGCATCCTCTATCTGAAGAGTACCGAGCAGGAGGCGAAGGCCCTCCAGCAGAAGCTCTCCGAACGGCTGTAGTAGAGTCCCCGCTCCCATGAAGCTTCTCTTCGTCTGCCACGGGAATATCTGCCGGAGCCCCATGGCGCAATTCGTCATGGCGGAACTCCTCCGCCAGGCCGGACGACAGGACATCCAGACGGAATCCGCCGCACTGCATACCGACGAGCTGGGAAACGATATCCACTACGGCACCCGACAGGCACTCCGGGAACACAATATCCCCTTCTTCCCACGAAAAGCCTGGCTCCTGGACGCTAAACGCGCGACACAATACGACCTCATCCTGGCAATGGATCACGCGAATCTCCGGGACTTGAAACGACTCCTGCCCCCCGAAGAACACCACAGAATCCACCTGCTCCTGGATTGGGCACCCAGACCACGGGATATCGCAGACCCCTGGTATACCGGAAACTTCCAGGAGACCTATCGGGATGTGCTGGAAGGCTGCCAGACCCTTCTGGAGAATCTCTAGAGAATATTGCGTAACTCCTTAATATCCAAGGAGTTACAACACCGGCTACTTCTTCATGCTTTCCAACAGGAAAGCCAGTGCCGCCTGCTTATCCACCTTCTCGTAGATATCATCCGGTCGGCAGAAGCGCACGGTGTCCTCTGGGAGTTCCTCCAGAAATTTGGAGGGTGGATGGGGCATCAGGAGCTTTCCCTCCCGGCGCTTTTCCGCGAAGGTCAGGAAGAGCTCTTCCTTTGCGCGGGTAATCGCCACATAGAAGAGGCGCCGTTCCTCCTGCTCATTACCCTCCTCCATGGCGCGTTGGTGGGGGAAGAGGTCCCGCTCCATGCCCGCCACATAGACCACCGGGAACTCCAGTCCCTTGGCTGCATGGACGGTCATGAGGGTCACGGCATCCATGCCCTCCTGGTCCTTTCGCCCATGCTGGTCGCCGCCCTCCATGAGGGCCAGCTCCTCCAGCAGTCCATCCAGCGTCCCGCGGAAGCCGCTGCGCACATCGTATTCGCCGATGCCGGAGAGGAATTCGAGCACATTGTCCCGGCGCATCAAAGCATTTTCCCGGGGCTTGTACATCCTTCCGAGACCCGTGATATATCCCAATTCGTCAAAGTATCGCTTCACCTTATCGTGGAGGGGACCGCTCTCCTTGAACTCCTCCCGAAACCGCCCCAGAATCCCCATGAATGCCTTCAGGGCGCTGGCGGAGTCCTTCGGGAGTCCCTCCAGGACGGCGGGATCCCGCGCCAAGTCCTGCATGGAGCGGTGGGTCTTTTCGCGAATTTCGTGGAGTCGATCCAGGGTGGTATCGCCGATGCCGCGCGGGGGCACATTGACGATTCGGAGGAAGGAGATATCGTCCCGGGGATTGGCAAGCGCCGCCAGGAATCCCCGCGCATCCAGGATCTCGCGTTCCTGATAGAAGGAGGTCCCGCCCACCAGATGATACGGGATGCGCGCCTTCCGGAGGGATTCCTCCAGGACGCGCCGCTGCCGATTGGAGCGGAAGAGCACCGCGAAGGCGCTCCAGGCGCGTCGCCGGAAGTCATGCTGTTCCTGGATGCTGCGGACGAGGAATGCGGCCTCGGCGGAGTCGTCAGCGCAGCGGACCTCCCGGATCAGCTCGCCGTCCTTTTTGTCGGACCAGAGATTCTTTTCGTGTCGCTGACTATTGTGTGCGATGACGCCGTTGGCGGCGCGGAGAATGACCTCTGTGGAGCGGTAGTTCTGTTCCAGCCGAATGACCTTCGCCTGGGGATAGAGCTCGGTGAAATTCAGGATATTCTGGATATCGGCGCCGCGCCAGCCGTAGATCGCCTGGTCGTCATCGCCCACCACCGCCAGATTGGCCTCCTGGCCCGCCAGCATGGTCATGATGCGCAACTGCACGCCATTGGTATCCTGATACTCGTCAATCAGAATCCGCTTGTATTTCTGGCGGTATTCCTCCAGGACCTGCGGGCACTGCTCCCAGAGCTTCACCGTCAGACACAGCAGATCATCGAAATCCAGCAGATCCATCTGGCGCATCCGCTTCTGGTATGCCTCGTAGACCTGCGCCACCTCCTGGCACTGGGGCTTGCCGGACTTCCGGACATCCTCCGGCCAGAGGCACGCCGCCTTCGCCATGGAAATCCGATGCCGCCAGAGACGGCTGTCGAAGCCGGTGCCTACCTGTCCCTGCTGCGCCATGATCTCCATCACCAGGCCCTTCTGCTGCTCCTCCGACGCAATGGAAAAGCGTCGGCTGTATCCCAGAAGATGGATCTGCTTGCGCAGGACGCTGGAGCAGAAGGAGTGGAAAGTGCTGATGGTCATCTCCTTGGCCGCCTGGGGTCCCACGTAGGCGCTAATGCGGTCCTTCATCTCCTTCGCCGCCTTGTTGGTGAAGGTCACCGCCAGGATCGCCCCCGGCTCAATGCCGTGATTCACCAAATTGGCAATGCGGTGCACAATCACCGTGGTCTTGCCCGTGCCCGCTCCCGCCAACAACAGCAGCGGCCCCTCCAGACACTCCACGGCCTCACGCTGCCGCTCATTCATCTGCGCGCACATAAAATAAAAACTCCACCTTCCCCTCAAAAGCTCAACGATCGCACACGCCATCCCCGGGATCCCGGGTGACACCCTCCATGCCCCGACGCAACGCGTCAGTCAACTCCTCCTCGCTCCGTCCATCCCCGCAGTCGATGGGCGCCCCCACCACCAGATCCACGCGGGAGAAGGGACACGGGATCTGCATCTTGTCCCAGCTATGCAGCTGCCAGCAATGGGTGGCATTCAGCGCAATGGGCACCAGCGATGCCTTCGCCGAACGCGCCAATCCCGCGGCGCCGGGATGGACGGTATAGCGGGGTCCGCGGGGGCCATCCAGGGTCAGCACCGGAGACTTTCCCGCCTTCAAGGCACGCACCAGTCCCAGCAATGCCGGAATGCCCTTCCGCGACGAAGACCCCCGCACACTCTCCAGGCCCAAACACCCCACTACCGTGGAGATATACTCGCCATCCCGGGAGGCGCTGATCATGACCACGCAGCGCGACAGGATCTTCCGGGGGATCATGGTGACCGCGCCAATGACGCGGTTGTGCCACAACGCCAGCACCACCGGCTTCCCCGACAGCATCTCCTCCACCACGCGCGCCTCCCCCGTGATCCGGAAGCGGATGGTGCAGGAGTATAGCTTCAGGACTCCGGCGAGAATCCACGCCAACCACTTGGGCATGTGGCGCTTGTTCTTGAATGTGAAGATTCGGCGGTCGCTCATCGCGTCACCTCTTCCCGACTCGGGAAGGAGGAGGAAGGGAGAAAAAGGGGGCGGGAATGCCCCCTACTGTATCTACTCCTCCACGTCACAGAGCAACGCGCCGCAGCTGTCGCAACTCTGCAGCGTCTTTCCCCGGCGCACTTCCTGCGCCTTCTGGGGCGGCAACACACGGTGACAACGCCCACAGGCGCCCTTCTCGATCTTCACCGCCCAGGGACGCAGCGGATTCTCCCGCGCGCCCGTCCGAAGTCGCTCGTATGCCTGCAGGGCGCTCGGCTCCACCAGGCGTTCCTGCGCCGGACGCCCCGACAACAATTGCTCGATCTTATTCTGCAGGGCGCCCTCCTGGAGCTTC
>CAZMWS010000137.1:0-5822 GCA_964570085.1 uncultured Lentisphaeraceae bacterium
AGCCCCTCCGTCCTTTGGAGATCTTCTTTCTACAGCAAGCCTTTTCCAGGCCCCGCTCTGCTTCTGGAGTACACCCGTGAACTGCCGCCCCCGTGCCCCCGCCTAATTCCTTCCGCTTACTAGTGGTACTGCGCGCCAATTTGGGCGCGCCATCAGCGCAATCGCCGGGTCTTCCCGGCGAGGGGTTCCGGGCACCGGAACCCTGGCCTAACTTCCTCCTTCCTCCTTCCTCCTTCCTCCTTCCTCCTTTTTTCCCATCTTTTTCCTCATTAGCATAGGAAGTTATGATCCCATCATAACTTCCTATGCTTCTTGTGGTTATGTCTTGCCTTAGGGAATCCCTCCGCTATGGTAGTGGCGTCGCCTGGAGTCCAGGCGGAGCGTTTTTTGTGTGTTTGGGAGTCCTCATTGTGGATAGGAGGGTCAAGGAATCATGTTTCGTCGGCTGTTTGTGCTTCTAATGTTGGTGGGGTATTCGCTCTTTGGGACGATCTGGCATGTCTCGACCACGGGGAATGACGAGGGCGGGGGTCGTTCCTGGGCGACTGCCTTCGGGACCCTGGAGCGTGCGTTGGCGGTCTCCCGCGCGGGGGACGAGATCTGGATTGCGGCGGGGCGTTACGAGCCCGCTGTGTTGGAGGGCGAGATCTCTCCGGAATCGGGATACGTATTGCGTCCCGGGGTCTCGGTGCGCGGGGGCTTCTTTGGCGACGAGACGAGTGCCGACGACCGCAAGCGTGTGGATCGCGATGGCAATGGCGTTGTAGAGAGCTGGGAATTCGCGGGGGAGACCATCTTGCGCATGCCGGCGGGTTGCGGCGGAACACTGCTGGATGGCGTCTCGGAGGCGACGCGTCCCACGGAGCTGGATGGTCTGACGGTGCTGGGGGGAAACGCCTTCGGCGCAGAGGACTCCACTTCGCATCCTGGCGAGGGCGGCGGCGCATACCTGAATGGCCAATACGTAGTTCGGCAGTGCGAATTCACAGGAAACCACGCCGTGCGCGGCGGCGGCGTCTTCACGCGGGGACCGGTGCGTGTGGAACAGTGTCTCTTCGCAGTAAACACCGCCACGGACCAGGGCGGCGGAATCCACCTCTCCCAGGGCGACGCACAGGTCTCCTCCTCACTCTTCCTGGACAACGGCTCCTCCCAGGACACCCGTGCCGGTGGCGCACTCTCCGCAGCGGAAGACGCCACGGGTGCCCTCGCCTTCTGCACCTTCGCCGGCAGCGCCTCACGGGATGCCGGAAGCGCACTCTACCTGAAGGGCTCCACCGCGGTGTATTCCTCCGTTGTCTGGGGTAGCCAAGGGCACTCCCAGAGCATCCTGGCAGATACCGGAACCGAGGTCCTCCACACCGCCACCGAGGCCGGCGGATTCCCCGGCACCTTCGCCCAGGGCGGAATGCTCCTGGAGACCGACAACGCCGGCGAAAATGGCGTGGATGCCAACGACAACCGCCCTTCACACCTCTTCCCGTGCTTCCGCTCCCCAGAGGAATCCGATTTCCGGCTAGGACGGGGCTCCTGCCTCGTCGGCCGCGGAATGCTCCCCCCGGAAGACGCCCCCACTCAGGATGCCACCGGCGCGCCACTGGTCCCCGAGGGCCGAGAGCCCTCCCTGGGCTGCTACGCCGCCGACTCCCCCACCAACGCGATAGTGGAGCTCTCTCTGCCCGCGCCACTCTACTTCGGACGCACACAGCCCTGGAAGCTCTCCAGCGACCAGGAGCTCGCCAGCTGGACCATCATTGCCGAGGATCCCGAACTCCTGGGCGTCTCTGACAGCGAGCTCACGGGACTCCATGCCGGCGAGACCCGCCTGCTCCTGGAATACACGCCGGCGGACAGCCGCTTCGCCTCGGGAACCGTCGCCCTGCCCCTGCAGGTGCTTCCACGCCCACTGGAGGTGACCGCCGATTCCCAGCTGTGGCGTTCCGCCGAGGAGTCCTTCCCCGAACTCACCTGGTCCCTCA
This sequence comes from uncultured Lentisphaeraceae bacterium, assembly GCA_964570085.1. Taxonomy (GTDB): domain Bacteria; phylum Verrucomicrobiota; class Lentisphaeria; order Oligosphaerales; family Oligosphaeraceae; genus UBA1724. The sequence continues at coordinate 1,980 of CAZMWS010000137.1, forward strand.
CCGCAGGCAGTCTCCTGGAAGGGCACTTCCTCTCCGGAGCCCTAAAGGCCTACACCGCCCTGCGGGGCGTCTCCGATGAGGACGACGGCGAGATCTCGTATCACACCATCCGACAGGGGAGCCTCCAGGTAATGCCGGAGGACTACTCCCGCGACTACCAGATCCGCTTCCGGGAGGGCCTCCTCACCGTCATCAAGGGCGCTTCCGGGCAAGATGACGACGGCGGGAGCGGTGGCCAGGGCGGCGATGGCGATGGCGTGCTGATTCCGGGCGAGGATGGCATCTCGCTGATCTCGGAGTTGATCTACGGCGAGCCGTTGTCGGGAGAGACCCAGCTGGAGGGCGAAATCCTCCTGAGCGAGAATGGCGAGAGCGTCCCGGGCACCTTCACCTGGGAACAGGAGGGCGAGACTCTCCCCTGCGGTCTCTACGAACTGACCTGGGTCTTCACCCCGGAAGACGAATCCCTGCCGCAAATCTCCGGAACCCTCCCCGTCACCATCCAGGAACGCACCCTACGGATCGTCCCATACGTCCTCCAACGGCCCTACGGCGCCGCCAATCCCGAAATCCCCTACATCCTGCAGAACTTCGCGCCGGGCGAAGACGAGAGCGTCCTAACGCGCCGCCCCGTCCTGGGATGTAATGCCACAACCACCTCCACTGCAGGAGAATACCCCATCATCCTAGCAGAAGACGGCGAGGCACCAAACTATCGTTTTGTATTGGAGGAGAGCTACCTCACCGTGGAGCCCATCGCTCTGGATATTCTGGTGCAGAGCGCCACAAAGGTCCACGGCGAGCTCGACCCCGAATTCACCTGGAGCGCCAAGGCGGGATGCCCCATCCCCGACGAGGTCCTGCCCATCCAGATCACCCGTGATCCCGGCGAATCCTCCGGCAAATACGCCCTCCATGCCGTCACCGCCAACACAAACTACATAATACGAAACAACAGCGCATACCTGCAAATCCAGGGCATTACCCCCGTGCTGCAACACGCCACCACTACCCCCATGAAGCCCTTCCAGACCATCCGGGAAATCCCCATCGACTACGCCATGAAAGACCCGGAGACCGGCGAATTCGTCCCCGGAACTATAGCAATCCAGTCGTATTACGAGCAATACCTAGACACGCCACTCACTTGCGTCCCCTATGTTATTCCATACTACTTCACGCCGGACGACTCGGACTACTATGTGAGCCCCGTCGCTATCGAGGTCCCCTATTCCATGGAGCAAACAAAACTCTCCGTGAAAGCGGACGATCTGACCATCACCTACGGCGACCCCATCCCCGAATTCACTTACACCATCCTGGAAGGGGAAGAGGTCCCCGGCGTCCCCCTCAACAGCGCCTACATACTCCGGGAGATCTCCTTACTCACCCCCACCCCCTTGCCAGTGGGGCAGTATATCATCCGGGCGACAGGCAGCCGTTGCGGGATCGATGGAAGCACCCAGAGGTATGTCTACAAGGGCAGGCAGGAATCCGGTCTTCTTACCGTAGAAAAGCGGACCGCCTACCTGATTGTGGATAACAAGGAATACACCTGGGGCGAAGAGGTCCCCGAATTCACCTGTCATTTTGCCCTAGACGAAAAGGGCCTGGAGCCCGTCTGGGAGGACCTTTTCCCCTACCTCGAATACGAATACCACCTGGGAGAGACCGGCGCCAATGGAAAGGCCACCATCTCCATCACCGGCGTCCTCTCCAATCACAACTGGAACCTGAAAGTGGTGCCTGGCACCCTCACATGCAATCCCAAGACCCTGACGCCACAATGGCCGGAGGATCTGCATCTGCGCTTCTGGGAGGACCCACCATCCCTCCTCACCATCTCCGCAGATCCCGCAGAACTCCCCGCAGGAACCACCAGCTTCTCCACAAACTCGGAAGTCTATATGAAATCCAACGAGTATGTATCCGGCTACCTTGACTTAACCCCCAACGACGAAGACTACAGTGCCATCAACAAATCCAGATCATACTCCTACTGGCAAACTCCCGGCGTCCACGATATCTACCTGTCCTCCGACGACACCGGGGACTACCGCTTCCGCTGGGACACCACAGTCTCTGGAAAGGTCACCATCGGCGCAGAAACCATCCTGCTGACAGACAACGCCAGCACCATGGCAGAGGGGCGCACCTTCACCCGAAAACTCTACAAGAGCAGCGATGACCCCGATCCGGAAGAACACGTCTTCACGGTGGGAAAGGATGTCTTCGCCGACCCCTATGTCGCTTCCCGGAATCTCATCTCCGGAGGCACCCTCTGGATCGATGGAGACATGGGAGACCTGGGATTCAAGGACATCAATCTTGTTTTTAGATGGGGCTCCACCATCAGAAAACTCTACTCTCCCTACTGGGATACCAGTGTCAAATTCCTGCCGAAGGTTTACATCCATACCGATAACACCTACCTGTATGGTCTCGAATTCAACCAAGTTCTTGACGCTACCCCCAACCTTGCAGAAGACTGCATCTTTAGAAACAGGGTGAGTATATACGCTGGTAACGACACATCCGCCGACGCCCCCACTCCCGTGACTTTTCGAAAATGCACCTTCACCAGAGATATCTGGAAAAACGCAACAGAATCCGGCCATGACGAAAAATACGCACTCCAAGTCGGTGGATACCTCCCGGGATCAGGCGTCGAATTAACGCTCGAAGACTGTCATTTCAATTGGGTCCAAGAGGAAATCGGCGGATACAACATCTATATCTGGAATGGTAACGCATACGACAACGGTTCCACCGCCGAAACCCGAATCACCCTCATGCGAAATTATCTAAACTGGCCCCTGGATCTGACCAGCTGCACCTTCACGGGCTGGCAGGAAGACGACCCCGAAATCCTCAAGACACACTTCCTTCCCGAATACGAGGACGACCCTGTCATCAGATTCCTGCTCCCAGAAACAGAATAACACAAAAGGGAACCCGACCACCACGCCCGCCGCGAGGACCTCGGAGACTCGCGGCAGGCCACGCAAAAGAGACAATGCCATCGGAGAGCGAGGAAGAGGGGGGCACTCCTGGGAATCCAGGCGCAAAAGTACAAGAAGACCGCATTCTTCTTGTGTTTTTGCGCTATTTTTGTGCTTTCGCGCACGCACGTACGCGCCCGTGCCGGAACGCCTGCGCAACCTTATAGTACGCAGTTCGCATTTCCTGTCCATTTTTCCAGAAGGCACAATCCCGTTTTTTCCCCTCAAATGACAAACTCCGTCCACAAGCATTGTGACTGCAAAGATCCGAAGCATCACCACTGCCACGAAATTGAGATCACGCCGGTCATTGGCGACCTGAAGGTCGAATACAAGACCAATCCGCTGGGCATGGACGAAGCGAAGCCCCGCTTGGGATACCTCCTCTATGGCGTGAAGGAGCAAACCGCCCGGCAGATCCAGGTAGTGGCCCAGGGCGCAAAGGCGCCCGTCTGGGACTCCGGATGGGTGAAAGACGGTCATTCCCAGCAGATCGTCTATGAGGGCGAGCCCCTGAAGCCCTTCACCCGCTACACCTGGCGCGTCCGCGTAAAGGACGAAGAAGGCAAGGCGACCGCCTGGAGCCAGGAAGAGAGCTTCTTCGAGACGGGCTTCCTGGGAAGCGACTGGAAGGGCAGCCACCGGATTGGCTTCTGGACCGGCAACCGCACCAGCCTCTCCCCGCAGCTCTTCTTCCGCGACTTCGATCTGCCCAAAGGCAAGAAGCTCGCCTGTGCGCGCCTCTACGCCACCGCGCTGGGATGCTACGAAGCCGAGCTCAATGGCACCGTGGTCTCTTGGCCCCTGGCTCCCGGCTGGACCAGCTACGCACAACGCACAC
>CAZMWS010000138.1:0-5812 GCA_964570085.1 uncultured Lentisphaeraceae bacterium
GTACGGGGGGCGCAGCCCCTCCGTCCTTTGGAGATCTTCCCGCGAAAACCGCGCTAGGAAGGCACGCGCCGGTGCTAGGAACGCGCCGCTCCAGCGGCCCAAAGGCCGGTACCGTACCGCGGCACCAGCCGCGGAAGGGCGCCTGCGGCACCTTATTAACTAGCCACTAATCGCTAATTGCTAGCCACTTACGGCGCAAACGCGCCGTTGCTAGGAACGGTTTCGAAGGCGGTGTAGCATTCGTACCGCGGCACCAGCCGCGGAAGAGCGCCTGCGGCACCTTATTAGCTAGCCACTATCCACTAATTGCTAAGTACTTACTTATCAACGCCCCCGGTTGCCTCGGGGTAGGTCTCCAGGACCTTCTGGGCGAAAGCGGGGAAGGTTCCGGCCTCCAGGTGCATTCGCGCCTGTCGTGCCAGTTCCAGGAAGAAGTGGAGGTTATGGATGGTCATGAGTCGTGCGCCCATGATCTCGTTGACATGGAGCAGATGGCGGATATACGCCTTCGTGTGGTGTTGGCAGGCGTAGCAGGTGCATCCCTCCTGGATGGGCGTGAAGTCCTCGGCGTATCGTGCCGCCTTGACGGGGATGGTGCCCGTGGGCGTGTATGCGCTGCCGTTTCGGCCCATTCGGGTAGGCAGAACGCAGTCGAACATATCGATGCCGTTGAGCATTCCCAGGATGAGCTGCCGGGGGGTGCCCACACCCATGAGGTAGTGTGGCTTGTGGACAGGCAGCACGGGCGCGCAGTAGTGCAGGGCGTCCAGCATGAGCTTTTCCGTCTCGCCCACCGAGACGCCGCCCACCGCAATGCCATCGAAATCCAGCTTCTCCAGCTCCAGGACCGCGCGCTGGCGCAAATCCTCGTAGATGCTCCCCTGCGCGATGCCGAAGACCAGCTGTCCCTCCGCACGGGGCTGCTCCCGGCACTGCGCCGCCCAGCGGAGCGTCAAATCCAGGGACTTCTCGGCCTCGCGGTGCGTGGCGGGCCAGGGGGTGCATTCGTCAAAGCACATCGCCACATCCGAACCGATGGTCCGCTGGATCGCCATGGACTCCTTGGGCCCCATGAAGAGGCTCCGCCCATCAATGTGCGACTGGAATTTCACGCCATCGGGAGTGAGCTTCCGGAGTTTTGCGAGAGAGAAGACCTGGAATCCGCCGGAGTCGGTGAGGATTGCGCGGTTCCAGTTCATGAACTTGTGGAGGCCGCCCGCCTTCGCCATGAGCTCCATGCCGGGGCGCAGGTTCAGGTGGTAGGTATTTCCCAGGATAATCTGTGCCCCCAGCTCCTCCAACTCACGGTTGCTGACCGCCTTCACGGTGCCCTGGGTGCCCACCGGCATGAAAATGGGGGTCTCCACCACGCCGTGCGCGGTGGTCAGACGACCCCGTCGGGCGTAGCTCCCCGGGTCCTTTGCCAGAATCTCGAAACAGCCCATGCGCTACTCCTCCTTGTCGCTCTGGAAGAGTGCGCGAGTGAAGTCCTCGGCATTGAAGGGCTGGAGGTCGTCCAGGGTCTCCCCCAGTCCGATGAAGCGCACGGGGTATCCCAGCTCCTTGCGGATGGCCACCACCACGCCGCCTTTGCCCGTGCCGTCCAACTTCGTGAGCACCAGTCCCGTAATCGGGAAGAGCTTTCCGAATTCCCGCGCCTGCACCAGCGCATTGGAACCGATGGAGGAATCCACCGTCAGCCAAATCTCGTGGGGCGCATCCGCCAATGCCTTTCCCGCAATCCGGCGGACCTTCTCCAATTCCGCCATCAGATCGCCACGGGGGTGCTGACGGCCCGCCGTATCCAGAATCACGTAGTCCGCCTTCTGCCGAATGCCGGATTTGATGGCATCGAAGGCGACTGCCGCGGAGTCCCCGCCCAGCTTTCCTTCCACCACCGGACAGCCCAGGCGCTCCGCCCAGATCTGCAGCTGCGTGGCGCCGGCGGCGCGGAAGGTATCGCCGGCTCCCAAAACCACCTTCTTGCCCTGGGAGAGGTAGTGGTGCGCCAGCTTGGCAATGGAGGTCGTCTTGCCAGAACCATTCACGCCCACCATCAAAATCACCGTGGGGCCCTCCGGATTCACATGCACCGGCGCAACCGCGTCCGCCTGCAAAATGGAGAGGATCTTCTCCCGGCAGGCCTCGTTGATGTCCGCACCCGTGGCAATCTGCCCGCGGTCATAGCGGTCCTTCAGGTCGTCCAGGAGCTCCTTCGTCACCGCAGGACCCAGATCCGTGGAAATCAACGTCTGCTCCAGTTTGCGGTACGTCTCCTGATCCCACGCCTTTACATCACTGAACGCCGAGGCAATGCCACGCTGAATGGCCGTGGCAGTCTTCTGAAGACCACTCTTGAAAAAGCTGAATAGAGACATCGAAAATGCAAAAAAGGAGGAAGGAGGAAGGAGGAAGGAGGAAGTTAGGCCAGGGTTTCGGCACAATCCGCCGAAACCCCGCGCCGGAATCTACCGGCGCGTGCGTCAAGCGCGCCCAAATTGGCGCGCAAATACCGCCGGTAGGCGGAAGAACCTAGGCGGGGCGGCTTACGGCGCAATGTGCAATGCATGGCACCGCCGGTAGGCGGAAGAACCGCGTAGCGACCTTATGAACTACCCGTCTAGCCACTGATTGCTAAGTACTTACGGCGCAAACGCGCCGTTGCGGGGGTACGGGGGCGGTAGCCCCAGTCCTTTGGGTGCCCGGCTGGGGAGAGGCGCTTCAGGGGCTAGTAGCGTTTTCGGAGGCGTTAGCCGTGCCGCGGCTCTCAGGCCGCGGAAGAGCCGCGCAGCGACCTTATGAACTAGCCACTAGCCACTGATTGCTAGGTACTTACTGCTCATTCGGCGTGCCGAAGGAGCAGCTCGCGGGCACGGAGGATTTCCGGATGGAATCCAGCACGCCGTTCACGAAGCGCCAGGAGTCCTTTTGCCCGAACTGGTGTGCCAGATCCACGGCCTCGTTGATGGCGATGCCGGGCATGACCGTGCGTTCTGCGTAGAGCATCTCGTAGGTCGCCAGCCGGAGGATATTGCGGTCCACCAGGCTGATGCGGGAGAGCGGCCAATTTTTGGCGGCGGCGGAGATCTTCTGGTCCAGGTCGTCCTTCTTCTGGCGGATGCCCTCGACCAGCCGTTTGCTGTGTGACCAGGACTTCCGGAGCAGTGCCCGTGGCAGTGCGGGTGGGAGCTTGGGGAGATCCGTGTCTGCGGGGGCGTCCTCCTCGTGGGGCTGTTCCTGGAAGATGAGATCCAGGAAGGCATCCAGGGATTCGGGGAGGGGCTCCTCCCAGCCCAGATTGGTCTCCAGGGCATAGAGGAGTTGCAGTGCCAGCCGGCGGCTGGTGGTGCGCTGGAGCTTGAAGGAGCGCGCCACGCTGTCGTTGGCGCCGCCCTTTCGCGCGTCCCGGGCGCCCTCTTTGGGGGCGCCGCTATTGGAATCGGGGGAGTTCATGGGGCGTTATTTCCCTTTGACGCGGGGGAGCTGACGGAGGAGATTCGCCATCTCGATGGCGGTATTGGCGGCGCTGGCGCCGCGGTTTCCGGCCTTGCTGCCGCTACGCTCGATGGCCTGCTCGATATTCTCGGTGGTCACCACGCCGTAGATGACGGGGATTCCGGTGGCCAGGGAGATCTGCGCGAAGGACTTGGAGACCTCCGCGTTGATCATGCTGGCATGCTGGGTGGCGCCCTGGATCACGACGCCCAGTCCAATGAGCGCGTCGTATTTTCCGGAGTTCGCCAGTCGCTGGACGACGAGGGGGATCTCGAAGGATCCGGGGACCCACGCCACCGTGATGTCATCGGGATTGGCGCCGTGGCGGACCAGTGCGTCCTCGGCTCCGGCGAGGAGCTGTTCCACGAAGATGCTGTTGAAACGGGCGCAGACGATTCCGACTTTCAGGCCGGCGGCGTCCATCTTTCCTTCAAGAATGTTGGTAATGCGGCTCATTGCGTGTCTCCTGTGTAGGGGGTTGCTTCGAGGCGGTGGATGAAAAGTGATGGTGTTTCGCTAGAGGAGGTGCGCCATGCGGTCCTTCTTGGTCTCCAGGTACTTCCGGTCGTATTCGTTGGGCTCGATGACAATGGGGACCCGCTCCACGATCTCCAGGCCATATCCGGAGAGGCCGGCGATCTTCCGCGGGTTGTTTGTGAGCAACCGGATGCTCTTGATGCCCAGGCACTTGAGGATTTCCGCGCCCAGGCCGTATTCCCGCAGATCGGGCGCGAAGCCCAGCCGCTCATTGGCATCCACGGTATCCAGCCCCCGCTCCTGCAGATGATACGCATGGAGCTTGTTTGCCAGACCGATGCCGCGGCCCTCCTGGCGCATGTAGACCAATACGCCGCACTCCTCTTTGGCAATCGCCTTCATGGCGGCATCCAGCTGCGCACCGCAGTCGCAGCGGCGGGAGTGCAGGACATCGCCGGTCAGGCATTCGCTGTGGACGCGGCAGAGGACATTCTCCTTTCCGGCGACCTCGCCGCGCACCAGCGCCAGGTGTTCCAGGCCGGTGGTCTTGGCGGTGAAGCAATGCAGCGTGAAATCGCCGTAGTCGGTGGGCAGCTTTACGGTCTCGGTGAGCTCCACTAGCCGCTCATTCTTGCGGCGGTAGGCAATGAGGTCCGCCACGCATCCCAGCTTGATGCCATGCTTTTCGGCAAAGACCTGCAACTGCGGCAAGCGCGCCATGGAGCCGTCCTCATTCATGATCTCGCAGATGGCGGCGGCGGGAGTGAGCCCGGCCAGGTGCAGGAGATCCAGGGATGCCTCGGTGTGTCCGGCACGTGCCAGGACGCCGCCGGGACGCGCCATGAGGGGGAAGACGTGTCCGGGGGAATGGAAGTCCTTCGCCATGCAGGTGGGATCCGCCAGGGAGCGGATGGTCTTTGCGCGGTCGGCGGCGCTGATGCCGGTGGTGGTGCCCTGGTTCGCATCCACGGTGACGGTGAAGCAGGTGCCCATGGGATCGGTATTCCGGGTCATCTCGCTGAGTCCCAACTCCAGGGCGCGCTCCCGAGTGATGGGCGCGCAGAGCAGTCCCCGTGCATTGGTGATCATGAAATTCACGGTCTCCGGGGTGATGAGCTCCGCGGCGGCAATGAGGTCGCCTTCGTTCTCGCGGTGCTCGTCATCGGTGATGATGATCATCCGGCCGTTGCGGAGTTCTTGGATGAGTTCTTCAATGGGGCTGAACATGGCGTTCGAAAAAAAAAGGCAGAAGGGGGGAGTTTGTGGTAGTGGGAAAAGACGTCCGTTGCGGTTATTTCTCGAGGGCGTGTCCGACGATCATGGTGAGGACGGGCTTCTGGTTGGCGGGCAGGGCGAGTTCCTTCTGGATCTCGGTGGCATGGAGGGATCCGCAGCAGACGGTGGACAGTCCGGTGGTTGCGCAGTAGAGGTAGATGTCCTGGCAGATGGCGCCGGCCTCCACGCCTAGGTAGAAGACGCCGTTGTCGGGCTGGCCGGGCTTCGCCAGGTCGGTGAAGCGCTCGGGATTCATGGTGAGAAGGATGGCGGTGCCGGCATCGGGACCCAGGGTGCCGCGGCCCTCCATGAGACTCAGGAGATCCTTGTCGCTGACGGTCTCCAGGGAATGCGTCATGGGAAGATACTTCCGGACGGCGTCGCGGGTGACCACATAGAGGGTGAAGGCGTGGCGGTTGAGGGCGGCGGGGACGGTGAGCTTGTCTTCGCCAGGGCGGTTGTTTCCGTAGGCGGCCCAGAGTAGATTGGAGAGCTCCTGGTCAGAGAGGGGCTTGCCACTGTATTGGCGGCTGCTGTGGCGGTTCTGGAGGGACTGCGCCAGGGT
>CAZMWS010000139.1:0-5765 GCA_964570085.1 uncultured Lentisphaeraceae bacterium
AGTTCGGGAGTGCCCTTTTTGTGCATGACGAGCTCGGCGGGCTTTTCGCCGCGGATCACGCCGGCGTCCACGATGCATTCGCCCGACAGGCCCTCGGAGGCCTTGGGGATCTCGAACATGACATCCAGCATCCGCTTCTCCAGGATGGCGCGCAGCCCGCGGGCGCCGGTGCCCTTGGTGTGGGCGATGGCGGCGACGGCCTCCAGGGCGTCCTGGGTGATGGTCAGCTTGATGCCGGAGAGTTTCATGAGCTCCTGATACTGCTTCACCAGGGAGTTCTTGGGCTCGGTGAGGATATGCAGGAGGTCGTCCTGGGAGAGCTCCCTGAGGGAGGCGATGATGGGGAGGCGTCCCACGAATTCGGGAATGAGTCCGAATTGCACCAGGTCCTCGGGCTCCACATGGTTCAGGGGATTCTTCGCGATATCCTCCTGCTCCTTGCGGGCCACCGCCTCGTCGGCGCTCTCGCTGCTGTCGCCGTGGAGGAAGCCCAGCTGTCGGGAACCGCCGCGTCGGGAGACGATCTTGTCGAGTCCCACGAAGGCGCCGCCGCAGATGAAGAGGATGTTCTTGGTATTCAGGTGGATGTATTCCTGGTCGGGGTGCTTTCGGCCGCCCTTGGGAGGAATATTCGCCACCGTGTTCTCCACGATTTTCAGCAGCGCCTGCTGCACGCCCTCGCCGGAGACATCGCGGGTGATGGAGACATTCTGGGTCTTGCGGGCGATCTTGTCAATCTCGTCCACATAGACAATGCCCACCTCGGCCTTCTCCAGGTCGTAGTCGGCTGCCTGCACCAGCCGCAGAAGGATGTTCTCCACGTCCTCGCCCACGTATCCGGCCTCGGTGAGGGTAGTGGCGTCGGAGATGGCGAAGGGCACCTTCAGCAGTCGTGCCAGCGCCTGTGCCAGGAGGGTCTTTCCGGAACCTGTGGGACCGATCATGAGCACGTTGCTCTTGGTCAGTTCCACGGTGTCCTGGGGCGCAATGCCCTTCGCGAGCTGCTGGCGCTCGAAGAGGACGCGCTTGTAGTGGTTGAAGACCGCCACGGAGAGCGTGCGCTTGGCCTCCTCCTGACCGTAGCAATACTGGCTCAGGTAGTCGTAGATCTCCTTCGGAGTCTGGAGGCTGTCCCAGGAGAGGCTCTGGTCCTTCTTCCGGCGGGCGCTGTTCGCGGAGCTGTTGGCGAGGAAATCGGCGAATTCGGAACGCCGCTTTCCGGCGGCGACCTCGGGGGCGACGGCCTGGGGGTTGACGCCGCAGCGCTCCACGATGTCCTCCTGTCCCATGATCACCAGATTCCGCATGAAATCGGCCAGGGAGGTCCAGCATCCGGGGGTGGCGATGCCGCGTTCGTAGCAGAGCCCCAGTGCCTGGAGGTGCGCCATGGTCTCGGGGTCATGGCAGGCGTAGGTGGCCTCCAGGAAGGCGTGCGCGCAGTGTCGGCAGACCACGGGGAGGTGTTCGTCCAGGTGGGAGAGATCGACGGCGAGCTCCTCGTGGGGGTAGCACTCGCCGCACATGATACACCGTGGCTCGCTCTTGCGGGTGGTGCGCTTGGTCTTGGTAGTCGTTGCCATGGAGGGGCGCTAGTTCTTGGCGGTGGCCTTGGGCTGGGGCTCGATGATGGCGTCTACCACGTGGTATTCGCAGGCCTCCTGGGCGGACATGAAGAAGTCGCGTTCGGAGTCCTTGGCGATCTGTTCGGCGGTCTTTCCGATGTGCTTGGCGAGGATATCGTAGAGGACGGCCTTGGTCTTCATGATCTCCTGCGCCTGGATATTGATGTCGGCCGCGGTGCCCTGGCAGCCGCCGGAGGGCTGGTGGATCATGATGCGGGAGTGCGGCAGGGCGAAGCGCTTTCCGGCGGCGCCGGCTGCCAGCAGGACGGCGCCCATGGAGGCGGCCTGTCCGATGCAGTAGGTGCGCACATCGCAGGAGAGCATCTGCATGGTGTCGTAGATGGCCAGGCCCGCGGAGACCACGCCGCCGGGGGAGTTGATGTAGAAGTGGATGTCCTTCTTGGGATCCTCGCTCTGCAGGAAGAGGAACTGCGCCATGATGCAGTTCGCCACGGCGTCGTCCACCTCGCTGCCCAGCATGACAATGCGGTCCTTCAGCAGGCGGGAGTAGATGTCGTATTGCCGCTCGCCGTTGCCGGTCTGCTCAATGACGTAGGGTGCGTAGAAACTCATAGTTTTCCTCCAGGAAATAGGTTTGGGTGTGGTGCGGTGGATCCTCTGCTCGGACTCCAGCGGAAGGCTGAGAGAAAGCGGAGGGGCGGTGGGCGGAGCCGCGTTTCCGCGGGCGCGCCGGGTGCGCCTATGCGCGCAGGCGTACGCGTACAAGAGTGCCGCCGGTGTGTCCGAAGACCGTGCCGGCGGCGTGACATAGCCACACGGCGGCACGCCGCGGCGCTATGCCGTGGCGTGTTCGCGTGCGTATCGGGGAGTGTGGCGCGCAGGGAGGAGGGAGGGAGCGCGGTTTGCGCGCGAATCCCTTCCCCTTTCTTTTGCGCGGACGAAGTTCTGTGGTGACGGGAGGCTTTTATGCCTCTTCGGTGATCTCGGCCTTGTCCAGGAGGACCTTCAGGCTCTTCTGGCGCATGAGGTTGGAGTACATGTTCTGGAGCATGCCCTCCTGCTTCTGGACGGCGGTCAGGAAGGCATCCAGATCCATGCCCATGCTCTGGGCGCGGCCGGCGCAGTAGTTCAGCAGCTCCTGCTGGCTCACCTCGACCTTCTCCTTCTGGGCGATCTCGTCCAGGGCGAGGACCATTCGCATGGACTCGGGGACCTCCTTGTCGGCCTTCTCGCACTCTTCCTGGAACTTCTTGTCGAATTCCTCGCCCTTCAGGCCCTGCTTCTCCAGGCGCTCCTTGGCGCGGTCCTTGGCATCCTGGAGATTCTCGGCCAGCAGTGCGGGGGGCAGGGGGAAGTCCAGCAGTGCGCTGTAGTCCTTCTGGAGCTTGGTCAGGACCTCCACCTCGGCGGCGGACTTGGCGTTGGCCTCCATCTGCTCGCGGAGATTCGCCTTTACTTCGTCCAGGTTGTGGACGCCGGTCTGCTTTGCGAATTCCTCGTCGAACTTAGGAGGAGTGAATCCGTGGATTTCGCGGATGGTGAAGTGGTAGGGGATGGTCTTTCCGGCCAGTTCCTTCACGCGGAAGTCCTCGGGGAAGTGGACCTCCACGTCCTTGGTGGAGTCGAGGGTGGCACCCACGAGGGCGTTGATGACGCCGGGGATGCTCTCGGGCTCCCGCAGGATCTGCCAGGAGTTGGTGCCGGAGAGGATATACTTCGCCTGCGGGATCTCCTTCAGGGCGTCGTCGGCGTCGGTGGTGAAGTCCACGCGGAGCATATCGCCGGCTTCGGCGGGGCGGGTGACCTTCTCGTAATTTCCGTGCATGCGGACGAAGGTCTCGGCGGCCTCATCGACCTGCTTGTCCTCGACGGCGATCTTCTTGCGGGTGGCCTTGAGGCCCTGGTAGGCGGGCAACTCGAATTCGGGGAAGACCTCGAAGGTGGCCTTCAGGGAGAAGTCCTGGTCGGGGGTGTATTCGGGGAGCTTGTCGTTCTCCAGGGAGATCTTTCCGGCGAGGCGGACTTTCTTCTCCACCAGCACTTCATCCAAAGCGCGGTTCAGCAGGTTCTGCGCGGTCTCCTCGCAGATGTCCTTCCCGAATTGGGAGAGGACGTAGGACATGGGGACATGGCCTGCCCGGAAGCCGGGACGCTGAATCTTGCTGGTGTACTTGGTCAGCACATCCTTGTACGTCTTCTTGCCGTCCTTGGCGGGCACCACGGCAGTCAACTGCATGGAGCACGGAGCGAGGTTGATCAGGTCGGCCTGCAGACCACTTTTGTAGGTTTCCACGGTGAAAAACTCCTTCAGTAAGGAAAAAGAGCTTGTTGCTATAGAATGCACTCCGCCGATCGTTCGGCAGGAGGCCGGGCGGAGAGTGGCATACTATAATCTCCCGAAAGCCCTTCGCATTCCTTTCCCCATGCTTTCCGCATTTCTCACGCCGCCTTATAGTTAGCGAAAAGCCGGCGACTCCGCATCATACACCCTCCCTCCGGCTGGCAACGAAACAATCACCTCTCGCTTCTCGCACCATGCGCATCGAATCTTATCTCATCCTGGGACTGTGCGCCGCCGCCTTTTTGCTGGCGGGCTGCCGGAGCACGAATGCCAATCTGCTGAGCTACGAGCTCCAGATGAAGGCGGGGCGGTATGATGGCGCGGCGTCGACGATGGTCCGGGAGGCGGACCGTGGCAATGCCGACCAGCTCTTGTGGCGGTTGCTGGCAGGCAATGCGTATATGGCGGCGGGGGCCTCGGAGAGCGCGGTGTCGCAATTGGATTTGGCGGAGGATGTCTTCTTGGCCAACGACGGCGCGTCGGCGTTGACCCGTGGGATGCGGGAAGCGCGGGGCATGCTGACCAATGACCTGGCATTCCCCTATCAGGGATATGGACAGGATCGGATCTTCTGCTGCCTCTACAAGGCGCTGGAGTATTCCGCGATGGGGAATTTTGCGGCCACGCGCACGGAGTTGAATCGCGCGGCGGAACACCAGGAGAATTGGCTCTTCGAGCGCCGGAAGGCGTTGTCGGATGCGGAGGAGGAGTTGTCGCGGGAGTTGTCGGAGGTGCCCGAGAAGGAGCGCGTGGAGGGATTGGATGCCAAGCAGAGCACCCAGACGGTCCTCGAGGATGGCAACTTTTTGTCGACGGTGAAGTCGGAGCTCTCCTACGATCCCGAGGCGGTGGATCTCTCGCGGCTGGCGACCGCCGATTATGCAAACGCCTACCTCGCCCACCTCTGCGGGGTCTTCCGGTGGATCCAGGGGGATGGCGGACGCGACTACCTGCGGGATGCCGCGGGATTGCGACCCGATAACCCCGTTGTGAAGCGGGATTTCCAGGAGTCGGACAAGGGGACGCGTCCCCGCGATCAGGTATGGATCTACGTGGAGGACGGGCTCTGCCCCGACCGCGTGGAACGCCGCATCGATCTGCCACTGGTGCTCCTGCCCGGCGTCGGCGCCTACGCACCCTACGCCGGAATGGCACTGCCGCTCCTGCAGGAAAATCCCTCGGCGGCGGTATACTCCGTGGTTTGCCAGGAGCAGAAGAGACTGCCCATGACGCTCCTTCAGGATGTGGATCGGTTGATCCGCACGGAGTACAATGTGTATATGAAGGGCGCGCTTCCTCGGGAGATCGCTCGCGCGACGACGAAGGTGGCTGCACAGGTCGCCCTGGGCATCGCGGCGGATTCCGCAGACGACAACTACTCCGCGAGGATGGTCGCCGAGGCCGCACAGCTCGCCGCCGCCGCCTGGGCGATCTCGACCACCGCCGCGGATCTGCGCTCCTGGATCACTCTCCCGAAATATGTCTGGATGCAACGCGTGGACCGCCCCGCCGACGGAAAACTGGCCGTCCTGGCCGAGAATAACGGCGTCCAGGAAGTCCTACACCTCGATCTCCCACAGGGAAATACCATCGTCTGGATCCGTAAGTTCACCCCCAATACCACGATGGTGGCGAAGGTGGTAACCTACTAGCGGGAAAAAGGAGGAAGGAGGAAGGAGGAAGTTTGGTCAGGGTTTCGCGCGGCGCGAAACCCCGCGCTGGAATTTACCGGCGCGGGCGCTGATGCGCCGCAACTTTTTGCGGCGCAAGTGGCTAGTGGCTAGCTGTTAGCCGTTAGTTGTTCGGTCGCTGCGCGGCCCTTCCGCCGCATCACGCGGCGG
>CAZMWS010000140.1:0-5753 GCA_964570085.1 uncultured Lentisphaeraceae bacterium
TTCGATACCCCGAGAATGCTATAGAAATCCTGTTCACTCATGCTCAATCACCTCCCCTAAAAATCACTGCGCGTCGGAGGACTTTCCCTCGGCATCCTCCACCTGGGGCGCCTCCGCCTGGGGCGCCTCGGGCTTGGCGGCGGGGCCGCTGGAGACCACCACCACTGCGGGACGCAGGAGCTTTCCTGCGCGCTGGAAGCCGGGCTTCCACTGGCGCAGGACGTGTCCCTCGGGGACCTCCTCGCTGGCCTCGGTCGTCATTGCCTGGTGCCGTGCGGGATCGAAGGCCTCGCCGGCGCTCTCCACGGGCTCCACTCCCAGAGAGGAGAAGGTCCGTTTCAGCTCGCCGAAGGTCATTTCCACGCCCTGTCGCAGGGCCGCCACATCCTTGGCGCTCCGGGCGGCATCCACCGCCATCTGGAGCAAATCGTAGATTCCCAGGATATCCGTCAGCGTGCGGTTCCGAGTATTCTCGCGGGTGTCATTCATCTCGCGGGCCATGCGCTTGCGGTAATTCTCAAGCTCGGCCAGCGCCCGAAGATAATTCTCCTTCATCTCCGCCAGCTGCTCCTCCAACGTGGGCTCCGCAGGCGCTTCAGGCGCCTTCGCTTCCTCATTGGATGCAGATGCGACAGATTCCGCGGACTCGCCCGCGGACGCCTCCGCCTTTTCCTCGGCCTTCGCGGACTCCTCCGCCTTGGGGGCCTCCTGCTCTTCCGTAGCGGGGATCTTCTCCTGTTCCTGAGGGTCCTTTTCTTCCTGTGCCATAAATCGCAAATCCTCCTTCCACGCGGACGCAGAAAAAAGGCGGAATCCCGCCCTCTCCCCGTCGGCAAACGATTCTACAAATGGACTCTCCGCGCGCCCCGCGGACTCCCCCGCAAAAAAACCGGGGCATCCCTGGCTGGCGCCGGAGCCGTGAAAAAAACTTTTCTTTGAGCAAAAAAAATGCCACTCCTTCCCCTGGCAGGAGCGGCATCCGCCTGCGACAGAGTGTCGCGGACGCCTCCGGGAAGGAGGAACTCGTGCGTCTCGGCCGTCCTCCTTCCGCGGTTCTGTGAGATTCTAGAGCTTCAGTCCGCTGAAGAGATCACCCAGGGAGCCGAAGCTATCGTTCTTGGCGTCGTGGACCTCCATCTGGGTGCCGGACTCGGTCTCGCGGGCGGCCATCTCGGGGGTCGTCAGGGAGATGCGGTCTCCATTGACCTCCTTGACCAGCACCTGGATCTTGGAGTGGAGCGGATGCTGACGGAACATGAGGCGCTCCTTCATGGTATTCTCACCCTCGCCCAGGACGATCTGGCTGATGTGCAGCAGGCCGGTCTGGCCATTGGGGAGCCGGACGAAGAGTCCGTAGGGCGCCTGCTTCTCCACCTCGCCCTCCAGGGTCTCGCCCACGGCGGCAGTCTTGGCGGCCTCCACGGCCTCGGCGGGAGTCAGCTGCGCGGCCTTCTCGCCCTTCACGCGGGGCTCGCCGATGCACAGGGACACGCGATGGCCCTCCTCCTGGATCTCCAGGATGGTGACCTCCACCTCGTCGCCCTCTTTCACGACCTCGGAGGGATGATTCACGCGGTGATCGGCGCCCAACTGGGAGATATGCGCCAGGCCATCCACGCCGGGCATGAGGCGGATGAACGCGCCGAAGGCGGCCAGTCGCGCCACCACGCCCTTATGGCGAGTTCCCACGGCAAAGGAGGGATCGGCGACGAACTTCTCCCAGGGAGTGGCCCCGGCGGCCTGCTTGAGGGAGAGGGTGATGCGCGCCTTCTGGCGGCCCTCGGCGGGCTCGTAGCCAATGACCTTCACCGTCACCTTGTCACCCACCTTCACCACATCCTCGGGACGCAGACCGCGCTCCCAGGAGAGCTCCCGTCCGGGCACCAGGCCGTCCGCGCCGCCCAGATCCACGAATGCGCCGTAGGGCTGGAGGGATGCGACAGTGCCGGTGAGGGTATCGCCCACCTGGAGATTGGCCAGCAGGCGCTGGCGCGCCTCCTCCTCCTGCTCCTCGAGCACCGCGCGGCGGGAGACCACCAGTCGGTAGCCGTCCTCGGCGTATTCGGTGATGCGGAAGGTATAGCTCTGGTTGAGGTAGTCCTCGGGGTTACGACGCACGCCGCGTGCGTCCATCTGGCTAGCGGGGCAGAAGGCCTCGCTCTTGCCGATCTGGACGGAGAAGCCCACCAGGTTCTCCTCCTTCTTGCGCAAACCAGTGACACGGCCCTCGATGGGCATCTTGCTCTGGAAGGCCTCGGTCACCGCGGTATCCACCTCGTGGATGGCGCGACCGCCCATCTGGCGGCGCAACAGGATGCCGTCGGCATCGCTGCCAGCCACGAAGGCCTCCACCTCATCGCCCTCCTTCACCGTCACATTGCCATCGGCATCCGTGAAGTCCTTCACGTCGAGCACGCCGTCCTGACGGCCGCCCAAATCCACGAAAATGCTGCTCTTGCCCACGGCGATCACCTTGCCGGTGACTTTGTCGCCCTTTTTCATGGACATGTTGATCGAGGCCTTATCGAGCAGTGCGCCGAAATCGAATTCTTCAGACATTGGAGAGAGGGGTTGAATGGGGAATAACGGAATTGGAAAGAAGGGGGAGGAATTTTACGCTGGATGGCGTTTTTCAGAAATCGCTCTGTGCCCAGACCATGAGGGTCCCGGGCTCGGCGGGACGTGCGGTGCCCTGTGGGGCGCAGGCGGGCCGGATCCAGGAGGTGCCGGTGGCCGCCTGGATGGCGGGCTGTCCGGGGGCCTCGAGGGTCGCGGCGCCCTTGACCACCAGAAGGATTCCCAGGGCTTCGGGATGCTCGGTCAGATTGCAGGGGACATCCTTATAGAAGGTCAGATGGAACTTCTTGGTGGGCGCCTGGTAGTCCAGCCGCTCGCCCTTTCCGTCTGCGCCGGGAGTCGCCACGGGAGTCACCAGCCGGTATCCGGTGCGGTCGAAGTCCACGGTCTTGAGGAGGGTGGGCACATCCACGGCCTTTGGGGTCAGGCCCGCACGGATCACGTTATCGGAGTTGGTCATGCACTCCACGCCGGCGCCCTTCTGATAGGCGTGGGGGGAGTTCGGCGCCAGGAAGACGGCCTCGCCGGGAGCCAGATTCACCTGGTTGAGGAGGTAAGCGAAGAGGGTCCCGCGGTCACCGGGATACTCCTGGGAAAGGGAGAGGAAGAGCCGGTCGGATTCCCGGAGGCTCTCCTGGGGACGCTGGCGGATTTCCAAGAGCGCCTGCGTGAGCATGGCGGCCAGGGGGACCACATTGAGGGAGAAGAGGCTCTCTACCAGTCCGCGGAGGGTCTGCTTGCCGTAGCGCCAGAGTGCCAGCCAGGGCTGGAAGGCCTCCACTGCCTCCAGATCCTGGAGGATATCCGTCATGCCGCGGAAGCCCGCCAACGCCTTGAAGGGCTCCAGGGCAATGAGGATCTCAGTCTTGTCGTGGGCGTCGGGATAGAGCTCGGGGTGCTCCTGATGGAGGACCACGGCGGACTCGGCATCGGGATGGCTCTGAATGGAGAGGGGCGCGCTGCAGGTAAGGACCTTCAGCAGGAAAGGCAACTGTCCGTCCGCGGCATTGGCGGCGGAGCCCAGCCACTCCTGGGGATTCCGTGCGATGGCCTGATCCAAGGCGACCTTCTCCTCCTTGCCGTTCGCATCTTGAAGGGTAACCGTGCCGGGCAGAGAGGGATGGGCTCCCAGCCAGAGCTCCGCCCAGGGCTCCTCGCCAGGATCCTGTCCCAGCATCCGTGCGATCATGGGCTGGAAGTCCTGAGAGGCGCGTTCGCCCCATGCGTAGTGGCGCACGCCGCCCTCAAGTCGGTAGAAGGAACGAAGAGTCATGGGTGGTAAAAGGGAAAGGGTTGGATGAGGGGACAATGCGGCATGCGGTCTTTTGGAGCGCCGCAGGCCGCGTCGAGGCATTCAAGACAGGCGGACGGATCCCCTCAGGATTCCGCCAGCCATTTTCTGCGAAGGATATCCAGCGCATGATGGACGCGCCACAGGGCGGTTCCCAGGGGAATGCCCTCACGGTCCGCCAGCTGCTGGAAGGAGAGTCCCTGCTCGATGCGTCCCTCCACCAGCCGGCGCAATTCCGGCGGGAGTTCCTCCCGCAGGCGCCGAAGGCGTTCCGCGTCACTGTGTTGCATGAGGGTCGCCAGGGGATCCAGGGGACCCGTCCCCACAGGCGGCGAGGGGAGATCGCTCTCACTTCCGGCGGCAATCTCGAATTTCCCGTGTCGCTGTCGATCCAGGGAGAGATTGCGCGCCACGCGGTAGAGCCAGGGTCCCAGAGAGCCGTCCTTCAGATGAGCAGGCGGAGTCTCCAGGAGCTTCAGGAAGACCTCCTGCGCCACATCCTCGGCGAGATCCCGGGAGGGCAGAAAGCGTGCGGCATGAGACACAAGACCCTCCCGATAGCGATCGAAGAGGGTCTGTACCGCATCCTGGTCCCCCGAGAGGACTCCCTGGAGGAGCGACTCATCGGAGGACGTAGGCGCAGTGTCGCCGGACTTGGAGGCGGGCGTCTTCAACTAGTCGAGGATCTTCAGCCAGCCGTGGGTATCGGGAGCCTTTCCCCACTGGATGGCAGTGTAGGCGTCGTAGATCTTCTGGCAGATGGGGCCGCAGCCGTCGCCAGTGCCAATCTTGAAGTGCTCGCCAGTGGAGAGGCGGACAATCTCCTTGACGGGAGTGATGACCACGGCGGTACCGCAGGCGGCCACCTCGGCGAAGGAGCCGATCTCCTTCTCGAAGTCCACGGGGCGGACCTCCACGGGGATGCCGAGGTCCTTCGCCACTTCCTGGAGTCCCAGATTGGTGATGCTGGGCAGGATGGAGGGAGAGGAGGGAGTCACGTACTTTCCATCGTGGGTGATGCCGATGAAGTTGGAGGAACCGAACTCCTCGATGTACTTGTGGGTGGCGGCGTCGAGGTAGAGATCCACGGCGTAGCCATTCTCCTTGGCCATCTCGTGGGAGAGCAGGCTGGCGGCGTAGTTGCCGGCCACCTTCACATTGCCAGTACCACGGGGTGCGGCGCGGTCGTAGTCATCCACAATGCAGGCGCGCACCGCCTGGAGACCGCCCTTGTAGTAGGCGCCCACGGGCACGACCATGACAATGAAGGTGTATTCGGAGGCGGGTGCCACGCCGATCTGGGGCGCAGTGCCCAGCAGCAGGGGCCGCACATAGAGGGTGGCGCCAGTGCCGCAGGGGGGCACATACTCCTCGTTGGCACGGATCACGCGCTCCACTGCCTGGCAGAAGAGCTCCTCGGGCACGGGGGCCATGCAGACACGACGGGCAGACTGCATGAGACGACGGGCATTCATCTCCATGCGGAAGACACGCACCTTGCCGTCCTCGCCACGATAGGCCTTCAGGCCCTCAAAGGCGGCCTGGCCATAGTGCAGGCACTCCGCGGCAATGGAAAGCTTCAGGTAGGGCTCCTTCTTCAGTTCGCCCTCATCCCACTTTCCGTCCTTCCAATGATATTCCACATGACAGGTTGTGGGCCGATAGGAAAATGTCAGATTCGACCAGTCGAGTTCCATCTTTGCTAGCTCCTTGATGAAGACTGTTTTTCTCGCCTCCCGCGACGCCGCCGGACGGCAAAACGCATACTATAACCCTTATGAAAAGAGCCACGTTCTTCCGCAGGTAGTAGGTAGAAAAGGTAGTAGGGAGAAAGGTAGTAGGGAGAAAAGGTAGTAGGGAGAAAAGGTAGTAGGGAGAAAAGGTA
>CAZMWS010000141.1:0-5722 GCA_964570085.1 uncultured Lentisphaeraceae bacterium
CCCCAGAGCCTTTAGCGTACCAATGCTTCCAGGACGAAGGGTTTTGCGGCGTTAGCGCAGTCCTGGAGGACGGAGGGTTTTGTGCGTGGGGTCGTGCGGAGGCTCTCCTGAGGGAGGTTTTCGTGGGGGACGAATGGCTGGAAGATCCAGCGTTTGGCGCCCCTGATATCCTGTGCCGCGGCGGTGATTTCGTCGGGGGTATGGACGGTCTCCAGGACGGTGGTCCGGAATTCGTAGTCCTTTGCCTGATCCATGATCAGGCGGATGGATTCCCGGATGTTGTCCAGGTTGTTATAGCGGACGAATTCGGGATATTTTGGGAGGGAGCACTTGATATCCATTGCCACGTAGTCCAAGAGTGGCAGGACTTCGTGGAGCATAGTGGGATTGGAGCCATTGGTATCCAGTTTCAGGAGGAATCCCTGTTCCTTTAGGAATGCGAGGGTTTTTGGGAGACCGGCGTGGATGGTGGGCTCTCCTCCGGAGACGGTGACCGCCTTGACCCACTCCTCCCGATACTTGTCCAGTCGCTCCTTGAGCGTGGCGAAGGAGAAGGTCTTGGCGTTTGTGGCTTCGATGAGGTCTGGGTTATGGCAGAAGCCGCATCGGAAGTTGCATCCGCTGGTGAACATGAGGACGCCCAAGTGCCCCGGGTAATCCACCAGGGTCGGGCGCCTCATGAACGCGGAGATAACGGATTTTTCCTGTAGATCAGGCAATTTTCAGGGCCTCGTCCAGGATAGTCTGAATCATTTCGGGGGAGATGATGCCCTTTCCCTCGTCGGAATAGTCGGTCTGGACGCCCAGGAATTGATAGAGCTTGGAGTGTTTGCAGACGGGATCGGCGGTATCGGGAGTGGGATTGGTGAGGTAGTTCGGTTTGCCGTTTTCGTCCTGGTAGCCAACCATCATGGCGGGGATGCGGCTGGGATTCAGGCATTCCGTCTTGCAGAAGGCCATGAGGCCCTCTTCTTCCAGCACATTGTGGTATTCCTTGTGGAATCGGGCATAGCGGGGGTCTTCCGCCAGCATCTTGTCCAGACGGCGGTTCAGCATGGCGCATTTTGCGCAGCCGGGCTTTCCGAAGACGTGTACGACGAGGGGCTTTTCGGCGATGGTCATAAGGGGGTATCTCCTAGAATGGGAACGGGATTCTGTCGTTTGACGGCGGGGAGGAAAGAAGAGAGGGAGGGGCGTTGTTCTCTTCTCCCTCTCCCGATGCGACTCTGCTAGTCTGCCGTCTCCATGGTGTCATTGCCATCGGCGTCAGCGGAGGCCACCGCGTAGTCGCCGCGATGGCGGTTGACCAATTCGCCGTAGCGCTTGGACTTGTTCCAGTTCTGGATCTTGCTGAAGTATCCCACCACGCGGGTGAGTCCGAAGACATCGTGGGAGCCGCACTGTGCGCAGGTCTCCTGGAGTCCGCGGGACTGGTGTCCGCAGTGTTGGCAGTAGGTGAATTCGGGGGAGATGGTGATCTGTGCGGCCTGGGTGCGCAGGAAGCTCTGCCGGATGAGTTCTCCGATGGCCTCGGCGGAGGGCTTTTCTTCGCCGACGAAGGCGTGGATCATGGCGCCGGATTCGATGAGGGAGTGGAAGACTCCCTGCTTGCGGATGCGCTCCACCAGGGAGACGGGCGCCTCGGCGGCCAGGTGGATGGAGTTGGTGTAGTAGGCCACGTCCTCGGAGTCGCCCTTGTAGCAGGTGAGCGCCTCGGGGCGGTAGTAGAGCAGGTCGGCCTTCGCCAGGCGGCGCGCGGCGGATTCGGCGGGGGATTCCTCGAGGGTGAACTTCAGGCCCAGCTCCTCGGTGTAGTGCTTGGTGCGCAGATACATGTGCGCGGTGATGCGCAGCGCCATGTCGTAGGCCTCGTCACTCTCGTGCATCTCCTTGCCGGTCAGGAACTTCACCATGTCGTTCATGCCCAGCATGCCGATGATGTAGGTGCACTTGTCCAGCTCGATGTAGGGACGGCCGTCGCAGGCCTTCTTGCCCACCTGCCACAGGGGGCGTCCGGGCTCGGACATCATGAGAGCGATCATCTTTTTCTTCTGCAGGTGCGCCTGGACAGCCAGATCCATCATCTTGTCGATCTCCTGGCAGGTGCCCTCGTAGGTGCGGTTGCCGGCGCGGGAGGCGCGGAAGGCGCACTGTGGCAGATTGATGGTCACATTCTGGAAGCCGCAGAAGCGGAGACATTCGGGGTGCCGGAGCATCCGGTTGTCGGTGATGGTGGTGCGCAGGCGGCAGCATGCGGAGAGAGTGACCTCGTCGCGGTCGAAGATGAAATACGTGGAGCCGTTGTGGCTGGCCAGCTGGCAGGCCTCCTGGAAGATCTTGTATTGCTCGGGATCCTCGAAGGTCTCGGCGGAGACATGGAAATCGCACTTGGGGAATTCGAAGATGCGGCCGTGGCGGTCGCCCTCGCCCCAGACCTTCAGCAGCGCGCTGGTGAAGCGGCGGGCCTCGGTCTCGTATTCGCCATAGCACACGATGTGCTCGCCGCGCTTCTCCAGCTCCTTGGTCACGGTGTCGTCAATGTGCAATCCCAGCTTGTCGCTGTAGAGCTCGCGGAGCACCAGGCGCTCCTGGCCATTCTCCTCTTTCAGGTAGAGGCTCATCAGCTGGTTGCCATTGGCATCGGTGGCCTCCTGCAGGCGCTCCACCAGGGGATGGATCACGCCCTGCGCATCCTTGAGCTGGTAGCGTCCGCCGGGGCCACGGCGGGCACATTGCGCATGTACTTTGGCACGCCGGTGTGGATGTTGAAATCCAGGAAGAGGGTCTGTCCCCCGCGGGAGAAGGCGTTCTGGGAGCCATTGAAGATGAGCTCCTGCGCCACCTGCTTCATGTGCTTGTCGTCCATGCCCACCAGATAGGGGGCGTAGAAGATATTGATGTATGCGATGCCGAGGGCGCCGGCGTAGTTCGCCTGCATGGAGGCCAGGTAGGTATTCAGGTGTCCGGTGAGGACGCTGGCGCTGCGGGCGGGATCGGACTCGGTATTCAGGTTGGTCAGGCCGCAGAGGCCGTATTTCTTGATGTATTCGATGGAGTGGCTGGAGCAGTAGACGCGGTGGGGGTATCCCAGGTCGTGGAGGTGGATGGCGCCGGTGTCGTGGGCAGCCTTCACCTCGGGAGTGAAGATGGCGTCCAGACCCCACTGTTTGAGCACCAACTCCGCAATGGACAGATTCACCGCCTCCGGGTTGTTGTTGACGATGTTGCTGTTCTCGTTGGACTTGGAGTACATCAGGTTCTCCACGAACTCGCGAGGCACGGCGTAGATGGACAGGTCGCGCAGACGGCCGCTGTAGCCGTGGGACTCCAGGACGTTGTTCACCATCTCCCGGATCAGTAGCGTGTTCACGCGCTTCATGCCGCTGGCGATGATCTCGTTCTCCACCTCCTTGGCAACCGCGATGGCCTCCTCCAGCTCCATGTTCAGCTTGTCCGCCAGCTTCCGGACGATCTTCGTGCGGTCCCAGGTGCCCAGGGAGGCGTCGCCCATGGACTCCACCAAGAGCAGGCTCTGGTCGGTCAGGTCGCCCTTCTTGCTCGTGGAGCTCTTGTCGCTGACGCGGATGGCCTCACGGGCGCGCTCACGGCTCTTGCGGTAGCGCTTGTAGGCGGCCACGGTGGCGGGAAGGCGGTGCTCGGAGAGGGTGATCTCCACCACGTCCTGCACATCCTCAATGTTGGGAATCCGGTTGCCCTTGGCGTCGGCATTGACGTAGTATTCGCACAGCGGGTTGTCCAGCTGGTGCACCACATCCTGCGCCAGGTTCTCGGCTTCCTCACGGGTGAACTCCCGGCCCTCCTGGGACGCGGCCGCCTGGCCGGCTTTGTAGATGGCAGTGGCGATCTTCTGGATCGTGAAGGGGACGACGAGGCCGTCCCGCTTGCGGAACTTCAGAAAGGGAGTCTGGGAGGTGTTTTCCATAGGGATGGATAGGCGGTTAGATGGGGATAGTACGAATAGGGAAAGAGGCGCTTTGCGCGGGAGGAAATCCCCTCTGCGCAAGACGCCGCCCCGGGGAACAGCCTCGGAGCGGCGAAAGTCAAAGGCAAGGAAAAAGGCGTCGGCCAGGCGCTCCAGAAGGAAATGCTTCAAGGGGCCTTCCGGAGGGCGCGAAGAATACTATATCTAGCGGAAGGGGGCATGCAAACCCCAATATCTAGTATAACGGGGGGATTCTCTCTAAGTCCCTATCGCACTTTTGCGCAACCTCCCTCACTGCAACTATATACAGCTAACGAAAAAAGTCCTATAAAAGTTATGAGGCGCTCTCGGAAATGCCACTAGTTGTGGGGTTTGTTAGGATTTTGCCCCAATATCTAGTGGCTTTTCGCCGCGGGGCGGCGGAATGCCCGCTGGTGGGCGCGCGGTCGTATGAGGAAGGGAGGCAAGACTCTTAGTTTCTAGCCTCTCCCTGTGCCACCAATGGGCGTTGCCAGCGCCAAGACACGCTACGAGCGGCAACACAAAAACTCTCAATTCCTAATTTTCAACTGCGGCGCACCTGGCGCCGCTTGGCGCACGCGCCGGATTTTCGGCGCGGGGTTTCGCCGTGCGAAACCCTGGCCAAACTTCCTCCCTCCTCCCTCCTCCCTCCTCCCTCCTCCTTTTTCTTAATTCTCACTTGCGGCGCACCTGGCGCCGCTTGGCGCACGCGCCGGTAAATTCCGGCGCGGGGTTTCGCCTGTGCGAAACCCTGGCCTAACTTCCTCCCTCCTCCTTCCTCCTTCCTCCCTCCTCCCTCCTCCTTTTTCTTAATTCTCACTTGCGGCGCACCTGGCGCCGCTTGGCGCACGCGCCGGTAAATTCCGGCGCGGGGTTTCGCCGTGCGAAACCCTGGCCAAACTTCCTCCCTCCTCCTTCCTCCTTCCTCCTTCCTCCTTCCTCCTTTTTTTTACGGTAGGTATTTCTTCGCCTTTCTAGGATTGATGGGTCCTTTTTTGACGGCGAGGATGATATGTCTTGTGGGGTCGGCGGGTTCCAGGGAGAGTTCCTGGTCTTCGACCACATCGAATCCGAAGGCGGGGCATGCCTCGGTGAAGAGTGGTGCCTCTTCCGCGGGCCAGCTTTGTCCTTTCATGAGAAGGAAGACTCCGCCGACTGCCAGCAATTCGGAGGCATCGGGGAGCAGTTCCACGCCCTTTCCGACGGCGCGGGCGGTGACCACCTCCGCGTGGTGGTGCAGATCGGGTCGCACGCGCATGACATCGCGTCCGCGGAAGGCGCATGCGGCGCCCTTTCCGGAGCGGGGGATAAGCGGGATGGAGGCATTGAGGAACTCCACCTTCTTCTGGCGTGCGTCGATGAGGGTGAAGTCCTGTGTGGTCATCATCGTCATGACGGGCAGTCCCGGATATCCGCCGCCGCTGCCCAGATCGGCCAGTGCGCTATTCTCCTGGCAGAGGCTCTCCAGGATGGGGACGATGGTGAGGGAGTCCAGGAGGGAGAACTTCAGGTAGTCCTTTGGGGTAGTGAGGCGGGTGAGATTCAGCCAATGATTGACGCCCAGCAGGTGGCTATAGAGTGCCTGGAAGACCCCGCGGCGCGGAGTGGGATCCGGGAGTTCCAGGGCCTCGCAGCGCTGGACGAGCCACTGCCAGTCTTCGTCGGGGAAGGCGACGACGGGGTAGTTCTCGGGGAGGAAGTCGCTGGGGGAGCGTTCCGGGGTGGAAGTCGCGGCGGATGCTGTGGGTGCTGCGGGTT
>CAZMWS010000142.1:0-5704 GCA_964570085.1 uncultured Lentisphaeraceae bacterium
CATTCTCGATCAGCAGCCCCGCCAGCCGCTCAATGTGCACATCCTCGCCCAGCACGCCCACAAAACGCCCATGCTCATCCAGAATCGGCACGCTGCAGGCCAGCAGCAACCGGCCATTCTCGCCGGCATCGCGGTAGGGCTTTCCCCAGACCACATTGGTGGTCCCCGTCTCCTGCCACTCACGCTTCGCTTCCCGATACCAGGGACGACGGCGGTTGTCGTAGTCATCGCCATATTCGGGATTGTAGGGATAGGCGACCTGGATCGCGGGATCCTCCAGGCCGACATACGCCCGGCGCACCAAAAAGCCCTTCTGGAGCATCTCTTCCTGCAAGGCGGGGATCTGCTCCAAGGGCACGTTATCGCCGCAGGAGGAGGTGATCACCAGCCAGCGCAGGAAGGGCGCGATGTCCGCAATCTTCGCCAATGCCGCCTTCCGGTCTTCCTCGGAGGCGTCGTCCTTTCCGTAGACGTAGGAGAGGATCTCGGGATTGATGCGCTTGCCGTAGTAGACCGGCGAGGGCTCCTTTCCGCAGGCGGGGCTCTCCGGATTCCGGGATTCCCGATAGTCCACAATGGGGAGGCTGGGCGCCTTCTCCGTGGCGACAAAGTCGTGAGTGCAGAGGAAAGACGCCATGACGGCGGTCCGCTGGAGGCGCCCACCCAGGGTGGCGAAATGCTGCGAGAGTGCCATGGCGGCGCGAATGGTCCGCTCGGACATCTTCACCAGCCGCTGCTGGTAAGCGAGGATCTTGTTGTTCTCGCCCAACAACACGCCCCGCGAGATCTCCAGATCCCGCTCCCGGACGGTATTCCGGAGCGCCAAATTCACGGAAAAGAGCGTGACGCTGAGGGCGAGCACCCAGCAGCCCGCCACGCCCCACAAGAGTACCTGGAGGTGCCGGGAGAGGAAGCGCCGCATGGCCATCCAGGGAGTCTCTGGCAGGGCAGAGACGGGCTCGTCAACCAGGTAGCTACGGATATCGGCCGAGAACTCGCCCACCGTCTGGTAGCGGTCCTCGGGATCGTATGCGGTCGCCTTCTCAATAATGGCAACCAGCCCCGGATGCAACGGCACGCCGTAGGGATTCCGCACGGCATTGCGGCGGCCCTCACGAATCTGCCGAATCAGCTCGGGGATATTCTTCACGTCGTAGCCGGGACGCAATGTCGCGATCTCAAAGAGAATGAGTCCCAACGCATAGATATCCGTGCGCTCGTCGCGGGGCTTTCCTGCGTAGGCCTCGGGGGGAATGAAGCGCGGGGTGCCATCCAGGGGCTGGTCGCCACTGGTCTCCTGGTTGAGGCATCGTGCGATGCCCCAGTCCATGACGTAGGTCTCGCCATATTCTCCCAGCATCAGGTTTTCTGGCTTCAAATCGCAATGGATCACCTTCCGCGCATGAGCATAGGCGATGGCATCGCAGACACGCAGGAAGATCTCCAGATGATAATGCAGGGTCTCCAGATACTTCTGGGGCTTGATGCGACCGTGGGACAGCTCCAGGGCATCCGCCTGGAGGATCTCCTTCAGGGTACGACCCCGCACCAGCTTCATGGCCAAATGAATGCCCTGGCCATTGTCCTTCAACAGGCTGTAAACAGAGACTATGGCGGGATGCTCCAGTTGTGCAGTGATCAGCGCCTCGTTGAAGAAGGCACGGCGGACACTCTCGTTCAAAAGATGCTCGGGGCGCAGCGATTTCAACGCCACCACACGCCGCAACACCTTGTCCTGCGCCGTGGAAAGAATGCCCTGACCACCCTCCGCGAACTTCTTCAGGATGTCGTAGCGCTCCTGCAGGACGCTCATGTTCCCCTCGAAGGCCGCGGTGCTCTCACCCTCCTTCAACGGCCCCTCAATGGGACGATAAACCGTGTTGCGCGCCACACTGTCCGCAGAATGCTTCGCCTTCGGCGCGCGAAAATGGAAGTGCTCCAGCACGCCCCCCAATGCCGTGCCGACACGCTCGCCAAGAGAGGCGATGGTCTCGTCGCCACTCTTCACTCGACAAGTGGTCCCGCCCCCCAGCGCGCCCTTGCCGTCCAGGCGGCAGGTCGTCTCCAGCGACGCGGCGTCCGGCTCCTTCGGCTCATTGTGCTGTTTGTCAGTTTGTGTCATGACAGAAAATATAATTTCTCCCCCCGATACTACGCCCCGAAACGCCCCTCTCCTCCAAAGAGAAAGGGACCGCCCCGCCGCCAATGCAGTCGGAAGGACGGTCCCCGCTTCGGAACGCCGCGGTTTTGGCTACGGCAGAAGGAAGATGGGCATCAGATTGACCTTCTTGCCATTGGCGATGCCGGGGGCATACTGGTAGTAGTAGGTCTGTCCACCGCCCTCGTCGTCATCCATGACCACGGCGGAGAAGCGGAAGAAGCGCCCGTTCTCCTGGAGTCCCAGGGTCTTTCGATCCAGCGTGACCGAGTAGGTGGTGATTCCCGCGGCGTCATCGCGGGTCACCTGGAAGTCCTTTCCTGGACGAAGCTTCTCCGCGGGATATCCGCCATTGTAGACCCACGCGCGGGGTCCCTCGGGAGTGAGCGCCACCGCCATGTCCAGGTCCTTCTCGCCATAGGACTGAGTGATGCCCTCCTGCTCGATGCGCACCTCGGGAACCACCGCGAACTGCAGGCAATCGCCATCCCAGAGCATGAAGTCGGAGTGGGTATTGAAGTGCCGGTCGTCCGCGACGGTTGCCTGGATCACCAGGCTATCGTCCGTCACGCGGAGGCTGAGGTCGCCGCCCAAATCCTGGTAGCCGTCCCAGCGGATATGGGGATCGGGAGGGAAGATATCCTGTCGGCGATTGCCGAAGGCCGCCAGGGTATTCTGGCCCTTTTTCAGCTCAGTGAAGGGGAAGGAGAGCTCGACTTTGCTCTCGAGCCCCTTGGCATCCTGGAGAGTCACATCGATGGAATCCACATCCCGCGCAATGGGCAGGCGCATCCGCCAGGGGAAAGGCACGCCGGAACGCTTCTGCAGCACGAAGGGGATTGTGGAGCCGCTCTTGGGATAGACTCTCGCCAGCGCGGGCGCCGTGCTGCCGGTATCGGAGTCCTGCAGAATCATGTAGGACTGCTTTACCCCCCGCAGATCCACCATACAGGAGAGGGAGACACCCATATTCCCCGCTTTCTGCATGGACTCCTGGAGCTTTTCGAAGGCATCGGATCCCTGGAGGGTGAAATAGAGCGGGAGGACATCGGCCACCACGCGGCCGTCCTTGGGCATAGCCACCTCGTTGCCCAGGAAGTCCCGGCAGGTGGTTCCCTCGGGGAACTGAATCTTCAGGGGATTGGGCGCCTTGTCGGTCCAGACGGCCAGAGTGGCCTGTCCACGCTGACCAAATACGCCGAGCTTCAGATTGGAATCGGAGGCACCCAGACGGCTGTCATAGCGCCGCACATTCTCCACTACGTGGCAGAGTTGCGTGACCGCCGGGATCGAGAGTGCCGGATTGCCGTCTATGTGCCAGAGGCCGTAGTCGAAGTATTTGGATTCCACCACATTCTGAATATTGAACCAGAAGAAGAAGGGGGATCCCAGGAGCTTCGCCGTCAAGACCGCAGAGAGCATATGCGCGCACTGCATCTGCTGAAGCGGGTGGTCCATGGGAAGACGGTTGTCGATGGCGAAGCCGAATTCGGAGACGAAGGGGATCTGCCCCTGCAGATAGGTATGGGTCATGCGGTTGGCGCGCTCGAAGACGCCGGGGAAATCCACATTGGCGGAGCCGATGTAGGGCTTGTTCTCCTCGTTGATGTAGCGCATGCCGTAGGGATAGCAGTCCATGGGGAAATACTCGAAACTCCCCTGCACCTGCGTGAGCACATCCCGGGAGAACTCGAAATTCACGGCGCTGCCACTGGGACGGCCAGCGGCCACCGGGATATCCGGGCGCGCGCGGCGGGCGGCCTGCAGATAGACGGTGGCGATGCGGGCGATATCGCGGCAGACGGGTCCGTGGACAATGCCATTGATGGTGTCCTGGGGATACTTCTTGCGGTAGTAGGGCTCGGATCCGCTAATGAGCTCGTCCTCACCACCAATCTCCAGCAAATCGATATCCGTGCCCGCCCGGCGAATCATGTCCTCGAAGACGCCACTCAAAATCCCCAGCGCCTCCTCGGTGGGGAAGAAGCCCACGGAGGACGAAAGCCCCCACGCCTTCGCTTCCGCTACCTCGTTGGGACGGCGCGCCCAGGCGGGAGTCGCAGGCAAATGCACCATGGAGAGCTTCACCTTGTAGCCCTGCTCCTTGAGAGACCGGAAGCGCTTCAGAAAGCCATCCACCTTGCTGACATTCCGCTCCGGCATGATGTGCTCCCAACGCACACTCACTTCCGCCCACTTGGGACCCACCTTCTGCCAGACTGCCGGAAAACCGCCACTGGTCCCCAAGTAGGGCTCTACCTCCGGATCCTGTACATAGCAATCCCGAATCACCACATACGACTGCTGACACTCCGCCAAGATCTCGCCACTCTCACGGGATCTCCAGACGCCCCGCACGACATACAGCCCCGGCTTGCCGCCAGGAAGCTCAAAGCGATCATGGACGGTCTCGGAGCCCGGCGCTACCTCCTCCGCAAACTCCCGCACAAGCAACTCCTGACCCTTGTAGTCCGTCACCCGCAACTGCGCCGTCACCGCGCCGGAAAGCGACGCATACCCCGTGCTGTCCAGCATGCCGGCGATCTGGTCGTCCACCCCGAAGACCCGCTTTTCGCCCCCAAGAATCGCAATATTCGCCTGGAGACCCCGCGCGCCCTGATACTCGCCGGCCTTCCGCGTATCCGCCTCCAACTGGGTGCCATCCACACAGATCTCCATGGGCGCGCCACTCTGGTTCGTGATCTCCAGCAACAACCAATAGGACTGTTCGCCATTGCGACGAGTCTGGAAGGGGATCTGCAAGCGCTGCCACTCCTTCGTCGCCTTCAAGTCGTAGAAGGAGGTGTCCTTCCAGCCGCAATGAATCACGCCCAGCTGAATCTTCGCAGCCCCCGAACACCGCATCCAGCAGGAAAAGACATAGTCCCGACCACCCTGGAACTTCCTGGTGGCATCGGGCCCCAATGCACCCATGAAGACGTGCTTCCTATCCGCAGGAACCACCAGCGACGCATACCGCTCGCCCTGCGGCGCATCCCCACCCGCCTTCGAACTCCATGCCAGGGTTTCCGCCCCCCAAGGCAACCGAAAGAAGCCCTCGCTCACCTCACAGCCATTGTCGCCAGGCAAGAGGTTTTCTGCCGGCAGAGGAGCCGCCAACACCGCAAGACAAAAAAGCGCGAGCAACGCAAGAAGGGAGGAAGAGGAGATTTTACGCATCTGCAAGGGATTATGGAGGGTGTGTCTTGAGGAGGTGCGAAAGGGAAAGCGGGACGAGAAGGGAATTTAGCCCCCTGCCCCGAGTTTTCCGCTACACGATACCCCACCCATTATTCCAACTCCGGCTCCCACTCCCCAGAATCCTCCCGACACTCCAAGACACGAGACACACCCTCCTCCAACAAACGGTCACCCCCACAACAATATGCCGCAAACCGCCGAAAAGCCTCCACTCTACAGGACAATAACTCCTCCCGCTCCCAGGAACAAAGCACCCGCACGAGCTCGTCCGACAAAACACCCTTCGCTCGAAATCCACTGGAATCCTTTTCCTTTGACATGTCTCCCTCCATTGTTGGAAAGCAC
>CAZMWS010000143.1:0-5648 GCA_964570085.1 uncultured Lentisphaeraceae bacterium
CTGCGAAACCCTGGCCTAACTTCCTCCTTCCTCCTTCCTCCTTCCTCCTTTTTCTAAATCTTATGCGTTTTTTCTCTGGATTTTTGCTATTTGCCGCTTTTTCCTTATTTGCGGGCGCACTGTGTGGCCAGGAGTTAGGGGGTGCGCGTGGGACCTTCTTGGAGATAGCGAGGCGTTATGAGGTAGCGGAGCAGCATCCTGCGCCTGCCTGGACTCACCGGAAGGACAAGCCGCTTTTCCGGATGGCGTGGTTTTCGGATATGCACATCACTACTCCGGAGGGCATGGAGCGCAACAAGAAGCTCCTGACGAAGATCCGGAAGGAGCTGAAGCCGGTGGCGGTGATTTTCAGTGGTGACAACTGGGGAATTGGTTTGGATGGTGTGGAGCGCAGCCGGACCTTCCGTCAGTTCTTGGACTTGTGTCTCGGGAAGAAGGATGAGAAGGGCTTTGTGAAAGCGATCGTCATTCCCGGGGACAATTGGGCATCGGGCTTTGAGACCGCCTTTGCCAGTCGGCAGGTCGCCTTCACTCTGGGCGGCTTCCGCTTCATCGCCTTTGCTCCCGACCGCGGCGGAAAGAAGAATGGCTGCACGCTGCACTCCCGGGAGAGCCTCCAGTGGCTCGAGGACGAGTTGAGTTACGCCGCCATCTCCGACCAGCCCGTGATCTACATCCAGCACGAACCCCTCCTGCCGCCCTCCACCCTGGATGCCCCGAAGATCTCCATGATGCTGGACAAGGCGCCGCAGGCCTTCCTGGCGTTGGGCGGACACCTCCATTTGGATCTGGAATTCACCAAGGGCCATTGGCGCCAGTGGGTGTGCCCCTCTTCCGGAAAAAGCCACCGTCCCGGCTTTAAGCTCCTCAGCTTCTATCCCGACTGCGTGATTGCGCAGGCGTGGGAGGAGGATCCCGAAGAGCCCGGCGAGTTCCGTGCGGTGTCGAAGTATCTGCGTGCGCCCATCCCCCTCCAGTGCCGGAGCGATCTCTCTTCTGTGAAGACCTACGATCCGGAAGACGTCTCCCGCCGCGCGCATATCTCCTACCAGGAGGACCCGGATCTGGATGCGGAGGTGGATCTGGTGACCAACGCCATGGTGGATTACGCCCTCCGATACGTGATCCAGCGCTCCCGCGACAAAAAGTAGCTTTTTTATACTCCCATGGCAATCAGGCTCTGGAATCTTGAGGAGGCGGCCGCCTTCCTGAATGTGGAGACAAAGGAGTTGCGCGCCCTCGCTACCTCCGGCGAGATCCCCTGCGTTCCCCAGGGCGACCGCATGATGTTCGATCCCGAGGAGGTGGATGCCTGGTATACCACCCGGATGGTCCGGCGACTCCCCGTGCATCACCGGGAGAACCCCCGACAGACGCCGCCACCGGAATTCCTCCTGGAGGGATATTGCCGCGTGGAGCTCATGGAGCCCGCGCTGGAGGGAAAGACCAAGCCCGCAGTCCTCCGGGAATTGACCGCACTGGCCGAACGCGCTGGAGTCCTCTATGATCCACAGGAATTCCTGGAGGGACTCCGTCGACGGGAGGAGGCGGGCTCCACCGCCATGGCCGAGGGCATCGCATTGGTGCACCCCATGTCGCGGGACGAATACACCTGCGTGGAGCCCTTCCTCGCCATCGCACGCACACGCGTACCCGTCCACTTCGGCGAGGAAAACGGCACGCCCACCGATCTCTTCTTCCTGATCTGCTCCCCAAAGCCACAGGAACACCTCCAGATCCTGGGAAAACTCTGCCGACTCGCCGCCGAGGGCGCCTTCCTCCAACAACTGCGCGAGGCCACCACTCCCGAAGAGATGATGCAGGCAGTCCACGGAAAGTGATCAACAGCGGCGGCAAAAGTGTCGTGTGCTGTCCGAAAATGTCAATTTTTTGTCAGAGGGTTTAGCGGGAGTGAGTTATAGTACCCGCTCTACCCGTCTTGCGGCGAGAGTCGCCGTTTTGTTAGGTATGGGTCGCAGTTTAGGATTTTGATTTTTGTGGAGTCTTGAGGATTTTTTTATGGACGAGCGTATGAGTGACGAGGGGTTGGAGAATGTGGAGTCTGTGGAGCAGCCTGATGTGGTTGCCGCTGACGCCCCGGTTTTGGAGCCCGGTGCGGGTTTTGTGGGCTTTGGGCTATGTGAGGAATTGATGGCGGGCATTCGTGAGGCGGGCTTTTGCGAGCCCACTCCGATTCAGAAGGCGGCGATTCCGGAGGCGTTGAAGGGCCGGGATTTGTTGGGTCAGGCGCTGACGGGCACGGGCAAGACCACCGCCTTCGGCCTGCCCTCCATGGAGCGCATCAAGGATCTGGAGGGCCTGCAGATGCTGGTGCTCACTCCCACCCGTGAATTGGCCGCACAGATCTCCAGCGAGCTCTATCGACTGGGACACTTCACGGGCCTGAAGCCCGCCGCATTCACGGGCGGACAGTCCTATCGTCGTCAGGAGGAGCTCCTGGCGCGTGGCGTGAATATCCTGGTGGCCACTCCCGGCCGCCTTATCGACCTCATGGAATCCGGCCATTTCGAGGGCGTGAATCCGGCGGTCATTGTAGTGGACGAAGCGGACGAGATGCTGGACATGGGCTTCATCGACGACGTGAAGCGGATCTTCCAGCAGTTCCCGGGACCCCACCAGACCATGCTCTTCTCCGCCACCATGCCCAAGCAGGTGGAGGCGCTGGCGCGGGACATCCTCCACGATCCCCTCATGCTGGAGACCGAGACCCCCCAGGGTGCCAATAACGACATCGAGCAGCACTACTTCATCATCGAGGAATACGAGCGCACCAACGCCGTGGTGCGTCTGATCGAGTCCGAGGAGGTCACGAAGGCCATCATCTTCTGCCGCACCCGCGAGGAGACGGACTCCCTGAATATTTTACTGGGCGGCCGGGGCTACAATGTGAATTGCCTCCATGGCGACATGGAACAGGCGGCGCGCGGTCGCGTCATGGCGGCCTTCCGCCGGGGCGACTTCGATATCCTGGTGGCCACCGATGTGGCGGCGCGCGGCATCGATGTGGACAATGTCTCCCATGTCTTCAACTACCACCTGCCCTTTGACAGCCGCGCGTATGTGCATCGCATTGGCCGGACGGGTCGTGCGGGCAAGACGGGCAAGGCGATCACGCTGGTGACTCCGCGGGAGTTGCGTCAGCTGGAGGGCATCCGTCGTTCTGTGGGCGCGAAGCTCTCCCTGGGACAGATCCCCACGCGGGACCAGGTGAACTCCCAGCGTCTGGAGCGACTGCTGGCGTCGCTCTTTGCCGCGAATTTGGATGTGAAGCTCTTCGGGAAGATCCAGGAGATGATCGCTAGCCAGGATCAGGATCCCGCGGTCCTTTTCACGAA
Organism: uncultured Lentisphaeraceae bacterium; assembly: GCA_964570085.1. Lineage (GTDB taxonomy): Bacteria > Verrucomicrobiota > Lentisphaeria > Oligosphaerales > Oligosphaeraceae > UBA1724. The sequence goes on from CAZMWS010000143.1 coordinate 3,357, forward strand.
GATGGTCTCTCGGCAACTGGCGCTCACCGCCGACCAGGGTCCTGAGCACATCGGCGTCTCTCCCGAAAAGCTGGAGAAGCTGACTGCTCGCGCCTATCGCAACCGCAGCCGTTTTGCGCAACGCGCGCTCTTCCAGGAGGAGCGCGGCAACGCTGAGGGTGCCGAGGAGGGCCGCCCTTCTCGCAAGAAGAAGGAGGGCGGTTTTCACAAGAGGGGCGCCGAGGGCGCACGCGAGGATCGCGGCAACGAGGAGTCCTTCGAGCGTCCCGCGAAGAAGCGCCGCTACGAGGATCGGGATGGCGAGGCGCATTCTTCCGAGCGTCCCGCGAAGAAGCGCCGCTACGAGGATCGGGAGTTTGAGCATCCGAAGCGCCGCCACGAGGACTACGAGGGTGGCGAGAATAAATTCCGTGAGCAGAAGCGCAAGAAGCGTGAGAAGGCGGAGGCGCGTGGCGAGCGTCCTGCGTTGCAGAAGCCGGTGTTATTGAATCCGGATGGCACTCCCAAGCTGAACCGGAAGCAGCGCCGCGCGCTGAAATTCGGCAATCCGATGCCGGAGAAGTAGTGGCGTAGTCGGGAGTATTTTTCTATGGCGGCAGTGGGCGGCATTCTGGATCGTCGGAATTGGACCCTGGGGGAGCTCTGCGTTCTCCTGGCGCCCCTCGGCGCTACCCTACAGCTGCCCGGGGGCATGAGCGCGGAGCACTCCGAGGCGCTGCCGGCGCTCTCGGGCGCCTGTGGGGATTCCCGCCAGGTGCGTGACGGCGTGCTTTTTTGTGCGATCAAGGGCGGTGTTGCGGATGGCAATGACTTCGTTCCTCAGGCATTGGCGAGGGGTGCGGCGGCGGTGTTGTCGGATCGTCCGGGGCTGTCGTGTGGGGTGCCGGTGATTTCGATTCGTCCGGGGACGGGCTATGCGGCGGTCTCGCGGATTGCGGAGGCCTTCGCGGACTACCCCGCAAAGGGGCTGCGGCTGGTGGGGATCACGGGCACTGCCGGAAAGACCACCACCGCCTTCTTGCTGCGGGAGATCTTGCGGGCGGCAGGGGAGTCGGTGGGGATGATCGGCACCGTGGTCTATGATGTGGGCGGCGGAAAGGAACTGCCCGCCGATCGCACCACACCCACCCCCTTCCTCCTTCAGGAGCTCTTTCTCCAAATGCGGGAGAATGGGGTCTCTACCGTGGTCATGGAGTGTTCCAGCGCCGCTCTTCACCAGGAGCGCACCGGCACCGCACGCTTCGCCGCCGCCGCTTTCACCAATTTCTCCCGGGATCACTTGGACTACCACGGCACCATGGAGGAATACTGGAAGGCGAAGACCATCCTCTTCCATCAGCTCCTCCTGCCCGGCGCTCCCGCGGTCCTGAATCTGGACGACCCCGCGGTGGCTACACTGTCACAGGAGCTCTCCGCACTGCCAGAAGAGCGCCGTCCGCGGATCCTGGGATTCCGCCAGGATTCCGAGCCGCAATGGCAGTGTCCCCTTCCGGGCGCCTTCAATCGACAGAATGCCCGCTGCGCCGGATTGCTGGCACGGGGACTGGGCGTGCCCGAGGCGGTCATTCGGGAGACGCTGTTAAAGACCCATGGCGCGCCAGGACGACTCCAGCGGTTCGTCTGTCCCAATGGCGCCGTCGCTTTCGTGGACTACGCGCATACCCCCGAGGAGATCCGCTGCGCGCTTTTGGCGTTGCGTCCGGAGTGTCCCGGTCGATTGGGGATACTCTTTGGTTGCGGCGGCGACCGCGATCGTGGAAAGCGCCCCATGATGGCCGCGGCCGCTGCGGAATGCGCCGACTTCCTCTGGATCACCAGCGATAACCCCCGCACCGAGGATCCCGAGGCCATCCTGGATGAAATCGCTTCCGGAATCCCCTCCATCATCCCATACCACCGACAGGCCGACCGCGCACGCGCAATCCACGACGCCGTGGCCTCCTGCGCCCCAAACGACTGGCTCCTTATCGCCGGAAAAGGACACGAGGACTACCAGGAAGTCAACCACGTGAAATACCCCTTTTCGGACTGGGACGTCTTGCGGCACACGTGCCGCAAGGCGTAAGTAGTTAGCAATTAGCGGATAGTGGCTAGTCTGCAAGGCCGCTCCGCGGGAATTCCTCCGCTAAGAGGCCGCGATACGGTAGCGCCCTTTGGACCTGTGCAAGGGCTTAAGGGGGGTGCGGGGGGCTTGCCCCCAGTCCTTTGGATAGCCCTCTCCTAATTTCTTTCGCCTACCGGCGGTATTGCGCGCCAATTATGGGCGCGCTTGGCGCACGCGCCGGTAGATTC
>CAZMWS010000144.1:0-5643 GCA_964570085.1 uncultured Lentisphaeraceae bacterium
CCTGGAGACACTGCAATGCGGCGGAGAGCGCCGCGGGATCCGATTCAAGAAAGTGTTTCATGGCAATTGGTTGCGCCTACTTTGGCATGGCGCGGAGGAGCTCCTCGATCTCCGCGAGCTGTTTGTCGGCAGTGCGGGAGAGCAACAGCGGGATTTGTCCCTGTATGCGGTAGAGGCCCTTCGGGGTTTCGGCAACGAAGCGTCCCTTTTTGACGGAGAGTCGGACGAGGTTCTTTTCGCGCGCCAGGATCTCTATGCGGTGCTGGGCGAGGAGGTTCTTAACAGGGATGGGCAGAGGACCGAAGCGGTCGGCCAGCTCCTTCCCCAGGGCGTCGGCATCCTCCGGATGGTCCATCATCTGGAGGCGGCGGTAGAGTTCCAGACGGGTATTTTCGTCGGTCACGTATTCCCGTGGGAGGGTCGCCTGGACCTTTCCGGGGACGGGTTCCAGGGAGGGGGTCACCATGTCGAGCTCCAGCTCCAAGGGCGCTTTCAGGAGAGTGGGCTGCTGCTGGAGCCGCGCCACGCAGTCCTTGAGGAGCTGGCAGTAGAGATCGAAGCCCACGGCGGCGATGTGTCCGGACTGTTCTTGTCCCAGGAGATTTCCGGCGCCGCGGATCTCCAAGTCCTTCATTGCCAGGCGGAAGCCTGCGCCCAGGTGGGTGAAGCGCCGGATGGCGGCCATGCGTTCACGGGCATTTGCGGGGAGTTGTCCCATGGGCGGCAGGAGCATGTATGCGTATGCCTGCCGGAAATCGCGTCCCACGCGTCCGCGCAACTGGTAGAGTTCGGAGAGTCCCAGCCGGTCTGCGCGGTCGACGATGATGGTATTTGCGTTGGGGATATCGATGCCGCTCTCAATGATGGTGGTGGAGACCAGCACATCGATTTCGCCCTTGACGAAGCGGACCATGACCTCCTCCAGTTCTTCGGGCTCCATGCGGCCGTGTGCCACGCCGAAGCGCGCCTGTGGGACCAGTTCCTGGAGGGCGGCCAGCACGGGCATGATGGTCTGTACGCGGTTGTATAGGAAATACACCTGGCCCTTTCGCTGGAGCTCCCGGAGGATGGCCTCCCGCACCAGCTCCTTGTCCACGGCGGCCACCACCGTGCGCACGGGGAGTCGGTTGGTGGGTGCGGTCATGATGGTGGAGAGATTCCGCAGTCCCGAGATGCTCATGTAGAGAGTCCTGGGGATGGGGGTCGCGGTCATCGTGAGGATATCCAGGGAGGCGCGCAGCGCCTTGAGCTTCTGCTTGTGCTTCACGCCGAAGCGCTGCTCCTCGTCGATGATCAGCAGCCCCAGCCGCGGGATCTTCACGTCCTTGGAGATGAGCCGGTGGGTGCCGATGATGATGTCCACGGAGCCCTCTTCCAAGTCCCGCAGGACCTTCCGCTGCTCGGAGGGCGGGCGGAAGCGGCTGAGCATTTCGACGCGGACGGGGAATTCCCGGAAGCGCGCCTGGAAGGTCTGGAAGTGCTGCTGTGCCAGGATGGTGGTGGGCACCAGGATGGCCACCTGCTTTCCGTTCATGACGGCGCGGAATGCCACGCGCAGAGCCACCTCGGTCTTGCCGTAGCCCACATCGCCGCAGAGGAGTCGGTCCATGGGCTTGGGGCTCTCCATGTCGCGGTAGCATGCCTGGATGGCCTCCTGCTGATCGGGCGTGAGGTCGTAGGGGAAGGAGGCGGCGAAGGAGCGTTCCCAGTCGGGGATGGCGTGGAACTGGCTGCCTTCGGAGGAGGCGCGCATGGTCTCCATGCGCAGCAGATCGGCCGCCAGGTCCCAGGCGGCGTCCTCGGCGTCCTTCTTCTTGCGGCTCCAGAGGGATGCCCCCAGTTTGGAGAGTTGGGGCTCGTTCTTGGAACCGCCTACATATCGGCTCACCAGGAATGCCTGGTCCAGGGGCACATAGAGCCGCGCGTCTTCGGCGAATTCCAGCTCCACGGCTTCGATCTTTTCGCCGTCGCTCTCCATGACATGGATGCCGTGGAAGCGGCAGATGCCGTGGTTCAGGTGCACTGCCAGCGCGCCTTCCTCAAGATCCAGGAATTCCTGTGGACCGGCGAACTCGCGGTTGTATTCCACATGGCGGTGCCGGCGGGTGACCGGTGCGCGTCCAAAGAGCTCCTGGTCGCTGAGCAGCGCCAGCTTCTGGGAGGGGAAGAGCATTCCCAGGGGGAGCTCCCGGTGCTCCATGAGGATCGGCAGGTCTTTGGTGGAGGGATCCTGCTCCAGGAGCTCCTTCAGGCGCGAGAGCTCGCCTTCGCCATTGCAACAGGCCACCAATTCATAGCCCTGCTGGTTCCACTGGCGGAGGGTGCTCTTGAGCTGCTGCCAATGCCATACCGCCACGCCGTCCGGAGAACCGGCGTCCTTGCCGGCAGGCGAGGCGCCATCATCGGCTTCGGGGAGCGCGAAGAGCTCCTCGCCCAGGGGCGAGACATCCAGCTCCGCGTGTCCGAGATTGGCGCGGCGGCCGTCGTCCAGGATAGGCGGCAGTTCCACGCGGGAGAGTGCGCTGCGGGTGGAGACCAGCTCCTGCCAGTCGGAGAGGTCTTCGGGGGATTCGGCGAACTCCTCCAGGTGGTCTTCGATGGTATCCGGGAAGAGGAGCGCGGTGGGGATTTGTGCTGGGAAATATTGGCTGACGCGGGTGGTCTCCTCGGGGGCGGTCTCCAGCATGGCGCTTCCTCTGGGCGGAATCTGGAAGGTCTTGATTTCCTCCAGGGAGCGCTGGGTGGCGGTGGAGAAGAAGCGCATGGAGTCGATCTCCTCGCCCCAGAATTCCAGTCGGATGGGGTTCTCGTAGAGAGGGGAGAAGATATCCACGATGCCGCCGCGGCGCGCGAATTCGCCGGGCGTGGAGACCTGGAATTCGTTGTCGTAGTCCAGGTCCACCAGCTTCTGGGTGAGTGTCTCGGGGGAGATTGTGTCGTGGAGGGAGAGGGAGAAGCTCTTCTGCTGGAAGGCCTTTGGCGCCAGAGTGGGGGAGAGCAGGGTCCGTGCAGTGGCAAGAAAGACCGCCGGGCGACCAGAGAGCGCCTCCTGCAATGCCGCACTGCGGCTGGCCTCATTCTCGGGGACCCACTGCCGACGGCCCAAATTCACCTCCGGAACCGGCACCACGGGACGCGCATCCCCCAGCAGTTCCAGGAATCCGGAGAGCGCCGCGGAGAGCGCCTCCAGGGTGGCGGAGTCGCTGACGGCTACCAGGAAGGGCTCGTCTTTGCGGGTCTGCAGGAGCCGCGCCAGCGCCACGGCCCCCAGGGAGCGGTCTGCCAGGCACATCTGGCCGGGAAAGACGCCGCCGTCCTCGTCAGCCCAGGCGCGAAAGCGCGCCTGCCAGTCGGATTTGCGGGTGGCGGGGCTCATGGGAGAATCTCGTTGGCGCTCGTATGGCGCGACAGGAGCCACTGTGCGGCGGCGAAGAGGTCTGCCGCGTGGTGGTCGGCCTGTGGCAGGGGCGCGCGGCCGGCAGAGAGGATCTGTATGGCGGTCAAGCCACCATTCTTCGCCATCAGGAGATCCGCTTCACGGTCCCCCGCCATGGCAGAACCCTCGTTCAATATCACAAAGTCCCTCCGCGCTTCCTCCAGCATTCCAATGCCGGGCTTCCGGCAACGGCAGGCATCCTCGGGACGATGCGGACAGAAATACGCCGCATCCAACTCCACGCCGCCCTCCCGCAGGAGCTCCACCAGCCGTGCATGGACCGCCCGGAGTTCCTCTGGCGCAATGAGGCCCCGTGCGACGCCGGATTGGTTGCTCACCAGGATCAGCCGATAGCCGGAGTCCCGCAGGAGCCGCAGGCCCTCCAGGGCATTGGGAAAGAGCTGGACCTTCGACGGATCCCGGAGATAGGGCACATCGGGAATCAGGGTGTCGTCCCGATCCAGGAAGAGTGCGGGATGGGGGGCCGTCGGGGGCGTGACGGGCGTAAGGATCTTCAGGCAGGCGAGGGGATCCATGGCTATGCGCTCCAGATCTTCTGGACGGCGTCCAGGATCTCCTCCACGGAGCACATTCTTCCGGGGCCCTCTTCGTCACCGCAGGCGACATGGCCGCAGGCGGGGCCCACGAAGTGCACGCCGCGGTCTTTCAGAATGCGGACATTCTCCTGGGTGGCGGGATGGCGCCACATGCGGGGATTCATGGCGGGGGCCACCAGGACGGGTCCCTCGTGGGAGAGATAGAAGGTCAAGAGGGAGTCGTCGGCGATGCCGTGCGCCATCTTCGCCAGGATATTGGCGGTGGCGGGGGCGATCACCAGTAGCTTGGTCTCCAGGGCCAATTGGATATGCCGGGGTTGCCAGCTGGGGGCATCCCAGAGGCTGATGGTGACCGGCGCCCTGGAGAGGGTAAGGATTGTATGGGGGGCCACCAGATGCGTGGCACTCTCGGTCATGATCACACGCACTTCGCGACCACTCTGGCGCAGACGGCTGCAGAGATCCGCCGCTTTGTAGGCGGCGATGGAACCCGTGACGCCCAAAACTAGGATGTTCTTCTGGATGCTTTCCATGACACGCTACGCGAAGATGAGGGCCAAGACGCCCAAAACAATGCAGTATGGCGCGAAGAGCCAGAGGCTCCCCAGGGTGCGCAGGAAGGAGAGGAGCTTCAGGGATGCCAGTCCCACGATGGCGGAGAGGCAGAAGGCGCAGGCAAGCCCGAAGACCGAGCAGCCGCTTCCTGCCAGCTGGGAGAAGTCCCGGACTTTCAGCAGGATGGATCCCAGGACCAGGGGGATGGAGATCAGGAAGGAGAAATCGAAGGCGTTCTGGCTGGGGACTTTCAGCCACCGCGCCACCACGTAGGTGGAGCCGGAACGGCTGATGCCCGGCAAAATGGCGAAGGCCTGCGCGATGCCAATGCCCAATGCCTGCCTCCAGGAGGGATCCGCTCCTGGACGGACCTTCAGCGCGCGGATGGAGTAGAGCAGGCCACCCGTGACCAAAAGACAGCACCCGATGAGACGCGGATTCTGGAAGGCCTTCTCCAGAAAGTCATGGGCACAGAAATACAGCAGCGCCGGCGGCAAACACGCCAAGATGATGAGCAGCGCGTAGTTCAAGGCATCGGCATCCCCCTTGAAGATGCCCTTCAGGGTCATGAGGATCGTCTTGCGGTAGAAGAGAAAGACCGCCACCAGCGTGCCACCATGCAACAGAATTTCCAGCAACGGGCCCTTTCCCGGGACTTCCAAGCCCATCCAGTCCTTCAATAACGCTAAATGCGCACTGGAGGAAACCGGCAGGAACTCCGTAATTCCCTGCAAAATGGCGAGAAATTGTAGTTTGAAAAAATCACTCATGAAATCCGAAAAAGGAGGAAGGAGGAGGGAGGAAGGAGGAAGTTAGGCCAGGGGTCCGTGCCGGAACCCCGCGCCGGAATCTACCGGCGCGTGCGCCAAGCGCGCCCAAATAGGCACGCAGAAAAAGGGAAAGGAAAAATACACCGCTGTGTAGGCGGAAGAAGTTAGGCGGGGGGCTATCCAAAGGACTGGGGGCAAGCCCCCCGCACCCCCTTTAAGCCCTTACATGGCCCAAAAGCCGGTTCCGTACCGCCGGTAGGCGGAAGAGGCTAGGCGGGGGGCTATCCAAAGGACTGGGGGCAAGCCCCCCGCACCCCCTTTAAGC
>CAZMWS010000145.1:0-3182 GCA_964570085.1 uncultured Lentisphaeraceae bacterium
TCGCCTGCGAAACCCTGGCCTAACTTCCTCCTTCCTCCTTCCTCCTTCCTCCTTTCTTTCTATGGAATACGGGCTTTATGAATTTCCGGTAGACATTCTGCCGGAGGAAGCGTCCTGCGCGCAGGAACCATGAGGGGCGGATGCTCTTTTGTTCTTCGGGAGTGAGGAGGGACTCGTCTGCGTCCTGGAGGATCTTCGCCAGGGAAAACTGGTCGGAGTCCTGGAAGGCGTGGAAGAGGAGCTTCTTTGCGCCGCGGTTGACCATGCAGGTGGCCCAGTCTATGATCCGCGGCGTCTTGCCATCCTCCGCCACCAAAATATTTGCACGACGGAAATCCCCGTGGGCGAAGCCCTTCTGATGCAGGCTCGCCAGGATCTCCTTTAGGGAGAGATAGAATTCCCGGGAGGGCGGCGTCTCGCCGGTCCTGCGGTAGTATTTGCTGCTCTCCAGCTCATGGCCATGGAGATACTCCATGACAATGGTGTCGTTTCCCAAAAACGCCAGTGGCTCGGGAGCCGCGGTCACACCATGGTCCCGCAACGTGGTCAAAATCCGCCACTCGTTGCGCATGCAGAACTTTCCGGGGAGATGCCGGGAGAGCCAGCCGTTGTGGGCGAAGGTCTTTACCAGCCAGTCGCGACCCTGGTAATTCCAGCGGTAAACCTCCCCCGTGGCGAAGGATGTGGAACCCCGCAAAAGCGTCGCCTCCCGGAGAATGGTCTCCAGGGATGGTAGAGCGAGGGGCTCGCCGTGAAACTCGATTTTTCCCTCGCAGGGAATATTTGACATACAAATCGCACCGACCTAAGAAATACGGCCCGCTTGAAAAGGAAATTGCGCCGGGCAGGACATTCCGGATAATATGAATTTTCATTACCATTTCGCAATGTTCCCGTTAGAATTCCGCAAGGCGAAAGAGCCGCTCTCCGCACGCAGTCTTCCTGCCTGCGTTCCTACGGCGCGCTATATTCCTCCCTGCCGTCCTGCCGCTATATGCCGGGGGAGGGCGTTTCTCCGATTTTCTGCACGCGAACTCACCTTGAAGCGAGGAGCCTTTTATGATTCAGCTGTTGACGGGCCGCGGAGGCCTTCCCGAGATCCATGTCCAGAACCGCGGCGGGCGGTGCGAGATCTGCCTGATGGGCGCCCACGTACTCAGCTTCATTCCCGCCGGCCATCGCGAGGTCTTCTTCCTCTCCGAAAAATCGGAGTATTCCCCCGTCGGCAAGGCGATCCGTGGCGGCGTGCCGATTTGCTGGCCCTGGTTCGGTCCTGCGGATACGGCGAAGATCCCGGGCGCAACTACCTCCCATGGCTTTATTCGGCAGGTCTTCTGGAATGTCTCTTCCTGGAAAGAGCTGGGCGATGAGCAGACGGAGGTGGAGCTCCAGGCGGAGGACACCCCCGAGACCCGCGCCATCTGGCCCCACGCCTTCCGGATTGCCATGAAGATCCGTGTGGGAAAGACGCTGGAGATGACTCTGACTACCATCAACACCGGCGATCAGGAATTCTCCTACCAGCAGGCGCTGCACTCCTATTACGCCGTGGGCGATTGCCACGATCTCTCCATCACCGGCTTCCAGGGATGCGCCTTCAAGGACAAGGCGCCCGCAGATCCCCCCGCACCCAATCCCCAGCCCGGCGATATCACCATCACCGCCGAGACCGACCGCGTATACTTCCATTGCCCCGGAGAATCCGATATCCTGGATCCCGTCATGGGACGACGCATCCGCATCGAAAAGTGGAATAGCGATACCGGCGTGGTCTGGAATCCCTGGATCGCGAAATCCCGCCGCATGCCCGATTTCGGCGACGAGGAATACCGCAATATGGTCTGCGTGGAAAACTGCAATGTGGACTACGACGGCAAGACCCTCAAGCCCGGCGAAAGCCACGCCCTGACCGTCCGCATCTCTGTGGAGGCACTCTAGTCACACGTCCCCCCGCGTCCTCTCGCCGCCGATGATGGAATCGCAGGCGGGGGAGGGCGCAGGAATGCCCTTCCGAAGATATGGACTTTTCCGGCATTGTAGAGAACTTCTTTGCCCACGCCAGCGTGTGGGGCTATCCGCTGGTCTTCCTGCTGATGGCGGTGGAGAGCTCCTTTATTCCCTTCCCCAGCGAAGTGGTCATGATCCCCGCGGGCTTCCTGGCCGCCCGCGGCGCACTCACTCTGGGAATCCCCGAGGCGGACCTGGTGCTCTCGCTGATCGCCGGACTCCTGGGCGCCCTCGCCGGCGCATACGTGAATTATTTCCTGGCGGCGCGCCTGGGCGAACCGCTGCTGCGCCGTTACGGAAAGTATCTCTTCCTGAAGCCGGAGGTCCTGGAACGCTCCCAGGAGATCTTCCGCGAGTATGGCGGACCGGCGACCTTCGTCTGCCGACTCCTCCCCGTGGTTCGGCAGTATATCTCGCTGCCCGCCGGACTCTCCCGGATGCCCTTCACCTCCTTTACACTCTATACCGCACTGGGCGCCGGAATCTGGAATGCCATCCTCGCCGGCGCCGGATACTGGATTGGACACTCCACGGCAGACCTTACGCCCCAGCAATTGGTGGAGCAGGGAAAGGCCATGGTGACTAGCCATTTCGGATGGATCCTCCTGGGAATCGTCCTCTTCCTGGTCGCGTATATCGGGCTCTCCCGGTGGGTCCTCAAGGGCCGCAAGGCGAAGAGCGCAGGCACGGAGGGCGCTCCGTGATCAATCCCTGGATCATGCTGGTTCTCGGAGTCGCCTTGGGATTGGCCGTGGGCTTTCTCCTGGGACGACTGGGATACGTCTCTCGCCGCCGCGCTCACGACGAGCTCCAGGAGGAACGCCAACGCCGCGATCAGGAGTCGCAGCAGCTCCGGGATTCCTTCGCCGCCTTGGCAGGCGAACAACTCCGCCAGCAGGGCGAGGAATTGCGCACTCGTCAGGAACAGGGACTCAATGCCCTCCTGGCGCCCTATCGCGGCGCCCTGGATGCCCTGACGCAGGAACTCCGACAGAGCCACCACAATGATACCGAAGAGCGCGCGCAGCTCCGGGAAAAACTGGCGGAGCTCATGTGCAGCGCCCAGAACATTGGCGAAAGCGCCCAGAAGCTCACCAGCACTCTCTGCGCTGGTTCCAAGTCCCAGGGACTCTTCGGCGAACAGGTCCTGGCGAATCTCCTCCGAAAATCCGAGC
>CAZMWS010000145.1:3192-5619 GCA_964570085.1 uncultured Lentisphaeraceae bacterium
CGAGCTCCAGGAAAATAAGCAGTTCCTCCTGCAGCAGGCGATCCGCGATGCACACGGTTCCCTCGCGACCGCCCCCGAAAATGGCTCCCGACGAATCCCCGATTGTGTGGTGATCCTCCCCGAAAATGGCACGCGGCTCGTCGTGGACAGCAAATGCAATTTCACCGCATACCAGCGCTGGCATGACGCACAAGACGACGCGGAACGCGCACAGGCTTGGAAGGCACACATCCAGGCGATGCGGCAGCATGTGGATGAATTGGCAAAAAAGGAATACGCCGCACTCCTCCGGGAGGACCAGGGCGCTCCCGTGGTGGAAGACGTGGTGATGTTCGTGCCTTCCGAGGCAGTCCTGCAGAACACCCTGGAGGAATCCCCCGATTTGCTGGAATACGCGGCAAAGAAGCACGTGTTGCTGGTGGGACCCATGAATTTCATGATGTTCCTGAAGGTGGTCAGCTTGGCGTGGGGGAATGTCCGCTGCAGCCGGAATCTCCGCGCCATCCAGAAGGCCGCCGCACGGCTCATCCAGTCATTGGAGAAATTCCAGGACTCCTTCGAAAAGGCCGAAAAGACTCTCCTGGATTCCCAGAATGCCCTGGCGGAGGCACGGAAACGCCTCTGGGGCACTCCCGGACGACGCTCCGCCGCCAGCGTCCTCGATGCCGCCGAGGAAATCCGACGGCTCCGCGACGAACAGTCGGATCCGGAGACGGGAAATGACCTCGCTAGCGACCAGGAACAATAAAGTAGGGAATTTTTTAGTTTTCTTGCCTGTATATTAAAACGCATTTCCGCAGAGGGAACCCGGTCCGCCTTTCGGCAGTCTTCCTCTGCGGTCGTATTCCTCGTCAACGGCGTCCGCTGGCGCAATTCATACCATTCAACATAAGGTCAACATGGGAAACAATTTAGGAAAGGCTATTGGTTCTGTCGTCGCCATCATTCTGGCAGTGATCTTGATTGTCTGGCAGGTCTCTGGCGACAAAAAGACCGGCACCGTGAATGAGGAAGCCGTGAAGGCGGCGAATGTGGAGTCTGCGGCGGCCCTGAAGACCCTGACCTCCGCCATGGAGGCGGCCGCCAAGTCCGGCTGGAATTCCACTGGAAAATACTGGGCGCCCAATTCCCTGAATGGCATGATGAAGAAACGGCTGGTCTCTGTTTTCGGCGATAAGCTGGAAGACGCCCAGATCGTCCTGGCGGGAGAGGTCAGCCGCGACAGCGAATCCGGCATGCAGAGCTGCGTCTTCAGCTATGGCGACAAGAATTACGCCTTCTATCTGCTGAAGGACAAGCAGGGCAAGTACAAGCTGAAGGACTTCGGCCAGTGGTAGTCTTTCTCTAGACTTTCTTTGTTTTGCAGGCGGAGGAGCGCCACGCTCTTTCGCCTGCTTGCTTTCTCCACGCCTCCCATGACCGCCGCCTTTTCCGCACCGCAGGGCTTCCGCCATCGACGCGGTTTCCTCGCGTTCCACCAGGGAATGCCCCTCCTTATGGGCATTCTTAATGCCACCCCCGATTCCTTCTCCGACGGCGGCGAATTCCTGAAGACCGGGGACGCCCTCCGGCACGCCGAGGAGATGATCCATCAGGGTGCGGATATCCTGGATGTGGGCGGCGAATCCACCCGCCCCGGATTCCATGGCGTCTCCGCACAGGAGGAGATCGCACGAGTGGTCCCCGTGATCCGAGGCATCCGCCAATTCTCCGAAATCCCCATCTCCGTGGATACCTCCAAGGCCGAGGTGGTACGCGCCGCCTTGGAGGCCGGCGCCGATATCGTCAACGATGTGCGCGCCTGCCAGGACCCCGGATTCCCCGAGGTCCTGCGGGAATTCCAGCCAGGAGTGGTCCTTATGGATGACCGGAGCCTCCCCCCCGATGCCGTCATCCCCGACGACATCCGGGAGTATCTCCGCCTCCGTCGCGATGCCCTCATGGAAACCACCGGACTCCCTGAGGACGCATTCCTGCTGGATCCCGGGGTGGGCTTCGGAAAATCCGATCCACAGAATCTCCAATGCATCCGATTCGCCGCAAAATTTTCGCTGGGAAAGAGCGGCGTGCTCTTGGGAGTCTCCCGGAAGTCTTACATTGGACGATTGACCGGAGAGACAGACCCCAAACGACGACTTCCCGGAACCCTCGCTAGCGCAATCCTCGCAAGAGGCGTCCAGGTCCTCCGGGTCCACGATGTCGCTGAACATCGTCAGGCACTCCTGATGGCACAGCTTCTCGATCGGGCGTAGAGCCCCATTCCGGGCGGCAAAATAACGAAAGGACGGGGACTGCCGACCCCGCTCCCCCGGAACGGCGCTGAGCGCGCCGTAAGTGCTTAGCAATTAGCGGGTAGTGATTAGTTTGCAAGGCGCCCAGCGGGAATTCCGCCGCTTGATGCGGCGGTACTAGTACCGCGGCCAGTGC
>CAZMWS010000146.1:0-5602 GCA_964570085.1 uncultured Lentisphaeraceae bacterium
CGGGTCTTGAGGTGTTGAGTTTGCGGATGTGCGGTATTGTGGAGTGGGAGACCATTGGTGAACGAGTGTCTAGCGCTCCAGCCGAGGTAGAAGCGAACTCAAAGTATATTGTGTTCATGTTTCGCACTAACTCTTTTGCCGGGGAGTTGAAGTCCTCCCAGGAAGGCACCATGGAGTGGATGACATTGGAGCAGATGCGTGCAGGAAAGTTGGCTCCCTTTATGGACCAATACTTGCGCGTTTTACTGGATGAGGACGTCCCCCAAGCATACGGCATTAGTGGGAGCGATAGGCTTGATGTGTTGTAGCTGTTTTCCCCCTCCTTCTATCTGATTCGTAGTGGTAGGACAGACAGGGGCTTTTTCGGCGTTCCTTTTCAGCTATAGGTTTTTAGAATAGTGCGAGGCATCCAAAGGACTGGGGCTGTCGCCCCCGTACCCCCGCCGAGATAGTGGCTAGCCGCCAGCGATTAGCGGCTAGTTAATGCGGTGCTGCAGACGTTCTTCCGCCTGCGGCTAGGTGTAATATCGCTATTCAGTGTGCGCGCCAATACGGGCGCGCATGGCGGAATCGCCGGGTTTTCCCGGCGATGGGTTTCGGGGCACCCGAAACCCTGGCCTAACTTCCTCCTTTCTCCTTCCTCCTTCCTCCTTTTTTGTTATTTGAGCATTTCCCGGATTCGGGTGACTTCCCGGTCGCAGGAGGTGACGAGATCCTGGACGATTTCCTGGACGGTCTCTTCTTTATTGACGAGGCCGACGGATTGTCCGGCCATAACGGAGCCGCGTTGGACATCGCCGTCGATGGCGGCGTGTCGGAGACCGCCGACCCAGAAGTGTTCCACCTGTTCCTGTGCGGACTGTCGGGTGATATGTCCGGCATTGAGTTGTGAGAGCAGGTGCAGTTGGAGTCGTTCGAATTCCCGTGTGCCCTTATTTCGGAGCGTGCGGACGGCGGTGACGGGGAGTGCGGAGTCGAATTGTCCGGCGGGCTGTGCGTCTTTTGCGCTGGCGTGGAGGAGTGCTTGTTTGAAATTGGGGTGTGCGGCGCACTCTTTTGCGACGGCGAATCGTGTGCCGAGCTGGACTCCGGCGGCACCCATCATGAGGAGGTGCGCCATGAGTTTTCCGGTGGCCAGTCCTCCGCCCACGAAGACGGGCACCTGGTCGCATTGGAAGAGCACCTGTTGGAGGAGGACGCTGAGGGCGACGGGGCCGATGTGTCCGCCGGCCTCGGTGCCTTCCAGGAGGAGTGCATCTGCGCCGTATGCGAGGAGTCGTCGTGCCAGTGGCTCGGTTGGGGCGAAGCAGAGGACCTTCGCTCCGGAGTCCTTGATGGCGGCGATTTCGGAGTCCTTAGGGATTCCGCCTGCGAAGATCACGAAGGGCACGTGTGCCTGTTTCAGGACCTCCAGGTGGCTCTGGTATGCGGGTCCCAGGGTGATCACATTGACAGCGAAGGGCTGGTTGGTGAGATGGCGGGTCTCGGCGATGGCGTCCTCCAGCATTTGTGGTGGCATGGAGCCGCCGGCGAGGGCGGCGAATGCGCCCGCCTGTGCCACTGCGGCGACCAGTGCGGGAGTGCTGACCCATGTCATGGCACCGCAGAGGATGGGGTATTTGCAGCCCAGGAACTGTGTTCCGCGCTGGAAGATTCGCTCTGTGGAGGGATCCATGCTTTCGTCTTGTGGAGGGTGTGTGGCTACTTCTTCTTCCGCTGGATGCTGAAGGCGTTGTTGTCGTTCGCCTGGTCGATGCGCATCATTTCGCCCATGATTGCCAGGGAGGCATCCAGGACCACGTCTTCCCGGGGTGCGCCGTCGTCGTAGATGGCCTCGTCGGCCTCGTGGAGGCGTTCGTTCTTATCGCCATCGCGTTCGGGCTGGTAGTGTTTCCATTTGCGTGCCAATGCGGTCTCCTGGTCGCGGTATTTGCGGGCCTCCTGGAATTCCAGGGGGAGCTTCCGGTTTTCGCGGAAATCGATGTATTCCTTGACGTCGCGGGCGTATCGGAGGAATTCGGGATTGGTATTGGCGTAGCTCTGGTAGAACTCCTGGAGTTTCGGGAGGAAGGCCTTCAGGTTCGTGTGGCGGTAGTGTCGGACGGGCGAGATCTCGTCCCAGGCCAGCACGTGTGGCAGATCGGATTCGGTATTCTTGAAGGCCTCCAGGAAGGATGGCAGGATGATATCGGGGGTGACGCCCAGCTTCTGGGTGGAGCCGCCGGTGACCCGGTAGAACTTCTGGATGGTGATCTTGAGGGAACCGGGCTCCTGCTTATCCAGGAGACGCTGATTTTGGCGCATGCGGGTGACCTCATTGAGATCCACCAGGCTCTGGACGGTGCCCTTTCCGTGGGTATGGGAGTCTCCGACCACCACGGCGCGCTCGGAGTCCTGGAGGCATGCGGCGAGGATTTCGGTAGCGGAGGCGGCGCCGCGGTCCACGAGGACCATGAGGGGGCCGGTGTATGCTGCGGGGATGGAGGGCGCGGTGCGGACCTGGACGGCTCCGGTGCCGGCGCGGGTCTGTACCACGGGATTGGGGATGATGCCCTTTCGGGACTGTCCTTCCAGGAATGCGCCGCTGAGGAGGATGGCCTCTTCCAGGGAGCCGCCGCCGTTGTTGCGCATATCGAGGACCAATCCGTCCACGGGACCGGTCTTTTGCGCGTCGTTCAGGAGTCGGAGGACATCGCGGGTGGTGCTCTTGGCGTTCTTGTTTTTGTTGGCGACGCCCTCGAAGTCCCGGTAGAAGCTCGGCAGATAGATGCAGAGGACGCGTTTGCCGTCGATGGTATGGATATCGCTCTGTGCCTCGGAGTCCTTCAGACGGATTTCGTCTCGTGTAAGGACGATGGTCTTTTCGGAGGCTCCGCCTTCGGGGAGGACGGTGAGATAGACCTGCGTGCCCTTCTTGCCGCGGATTTGTCGGACCACCTTGGAGAGTGGCATTCCGATGACGACGGTGGGCTCGTCGTCGGGATTTTGTGCCACGGCGATGATTCGGTCACCGGGGCGGAGCCGTCCATCCAGTGCGGCGGGGCCGCCGGGGACCAGGCTCATGACGACGGTGTAGGAATCGCGCCAGGTGAGAGTGGCTCCGATGCCCTGGAGGGAGAGTGACATGGAGATATCGAAGTCCTCTTTTGCCTCGGGGGCGTAGTAGCAGCTATGGGGATCCAGGAGGGTCGCGAAGGCATTGACGAAGAGGCTGAGGATTTCCAGGGGCTCGGCCTCCAGTCGGGTGCGGTAGGTATTGATGAGAGCGTTTTGGTTTCTGAGGCGGACGGGTGGCGGCGTATAGACCGCGTGGTGTTCGCCGTCGGCGGGCTCCTGTGCCTGCGCCTTCTTCAGGTCCTCCTGGGTGAGGCGGTCGGAGAGCAGTGCGTTCTTGACCATCTTGCGCCAGCGGTCCTGTTGTTCTTCCACGGTGAGGGGCCATTCGCGGTCATCGGGATCGTCAGCGAGATCCAGGTATTCCTTCTGGGAGAAATCGAAGTCCTGCTGGTATGCCTGGAAGGAGTAGATGCACCACTCCTGGAGGCGCTGGAGGAACCGCTGATAGACGGTGTAGGCGAAATTCAGATCGGGCTGATTGCGCTGGTAGAGCCTGTCCTCCCAAGCGCGGAATTCCTCCAGATCGCTGCGCAGGAAGTAGTTCTTGCCGGGATCCAGCATCAGGAAGTAGTTCTGGTACCACTGCGCCATGACGGCGCCGGTCATCTGTGGCTGGGAGTAGTGGTGCTGGAGGAGCGCCTCCACGGCGACGCGGGCGATGAAGAGCTGCGTGGCGGTGGGGCTGTGCTTCTCCAGCGGGGCATCGACCACCTTCTCCTGCAGGTCGCGCGCCAGGCCGGCTTCGGTGAGCTCGGCGCGGCAGAGTGTGGCGGAGGAGAAGAGGAGTGCGGCCGCCAGCAGGAGAGTCAGGAGGAGGCTTCGGGACTTGAGGGAGGAATTCATGGGTGCGTAGGAGGCTTCGTCAATGGGGAACGGGGAAAGGGTTCAGTGTCGTGCGGGGCGGTGGTTTTTATCGTCGGCCCTGCTGGACCAGTCGATAGCTGCGGATGCGTCCGTCGGTGCATTCGCGGAGTCGTTTTGTGAGGGCGTCTCCCAGGGGTGTCTTGGGGAAGACGTAGAGATAGGTATTGTTATCGACGGCGATGAAGAGGGTATCGTTTTCGACGGCGACGGGCGTGAGATGTTTGGAGGTCTCGGGTCCCAGGAGTTCGGTCCAGGCCTGCGAGAGCCTTTCCAGGAGGAGCGCCTCGTCCTGGCGGATGCCGCCCAGGAAGTCTTCCACCAGTCCGCGAATGGGCCGTTCTTTTGGCATGAGCTCGCCCACGGCGGCGGTGGCGGCATCGGTGCCGACGCATTGCCGCAACCACTGGAAGACCGCGCGCTCCTCGCTCTGCGCCTTTCGGCGGCGCTGGCGTTCCAGGGGAGTCTCCTCTTCGCGGGGGGCGTAGCGCTTCAAGAGTCCCTGTGTTGAGTCGTCGTTGGCGGGCATGGCAGTGTGGAGGTGTGGTCTTTCCGCGGGCATTTATCTTACGCGGGCGCGCGGGAAGAGTCACCTCGGAAAAACGGGAGATAACATACTGCGAAAAGGCTGTTCTTTCCCTGTATCCGGAGGCGGATTCCGTGCGTGTGAGGGCCCTTTTTGAGGGTCATGGCAAATCCTTCGGGGCGCAGAGGGCTCTGCGTCCTCGCAATGATGGGAATAACGACGATGGCGACTCTCCTGGAAAACTACTTCGCGGTGAAGGAATCGGTGCGGCGCGCGGCCGAGGATGCGGGACGGGATCCCGCGGGGGTGCGGTTGCTGGCGGTCTCAAAGACCTTCCCCGCTGCGGATATCCAGGAGGTCTATGAGGGCGCGGGACAGCTCGCCTTCGGCGAAAATCGCGTCCAGGAGTTGAAGGAGAAGGCGCCCGTGCTGCCGAAGGAGATCCAGTGGCATCTCATAGGACATCTCCAGCAGAATAAAGTTCGCGCCGCCCTGGAGCACGCGCAGTGGATCCACGGCATCGATACGCCGAAGCTCTTCCTGCGGATCCAGGAGGGGTCTATAGAGATGGGGGTCTCCCCGAAGCTGCTCCTGGAGGTGAATGTCTCTGGGGAGGAGAGCAAATTCGGCTTCACGCCGCAGTCCGTGCGGGAGTTCGCCCGGACGCTGGCAGACCGCGGGACGGTGCTCCCGGCGCCGCTGGTGGGGCTCATGACAATGGCGCCCCTGGGCGCCGATGACGACTGCCTCAAAAAGACCTTCGCGGGTCTCCGTACCCTCCGCGACGAAATACAGGATATTCTAGGCACCCCGCTGCCCGAGCTCTCCATGGGAATGAGCGGGGACTACCCCGCTGCCATCCGCGAGGGCGCCACCATCGTGCGCATCGGAACCGCGATCTTTGGGAAAAGATAAAAGGGGGAAGGGGGAAGGGGGTAAGGCCGAAAAAGGAGGAAGGAGGAAGGAGGAAGTTAGGACGCTGCGCGGCTCTTCCGCCGCCTGTGCGGCGGTACCCGTACCGCGGCATTAGCCGCGGAACAGCGCCGCAGGCACTGCATAAACTAGCCACTAGCCACTGATTGCTAGATACTTGTGGCG
>CAZMWS010000147.1:0-5528 GCA_964570085.1 uncultured Lentisphaeraceae bacterium
CTTTTCCCGGCGGACGAGGATTCGCCGGGCCTTTACCAGGCAATCCACCCCCTTGCCCCCGGAGACCTCCGCCGGATAGCCCGCCCTGTGCCATCAGTAATCCATCGCTTGGGGATCCAGCAGGAAATCGTAGACCCCCAAGTGGAGGATCCCCTTCTCGTCATACCAGGGACTCTGCAGCGTCTTCGTGATCACCACCTTCCGGAAGTGATCATTGACGGCCAAAAGGGGCCGCAACTCCTGCTTGCGCTTCTCCTCGTCGTCCATCCGCAACGCGGCCTGCACATAGTACCGCCTCGATCCCGCATTCGCCACGAAATCGATCTCGGTCCTGACCATTTTGCGCTCCGCGTCCTCCAGGTGCATCACGCCCACATCCACGGCGAATCCCCGCGAGTGCAGTTCGTTAAAAACGATATTCTCCAGCAAATGAGTCTCCTCCTGCTGCCGGAAGTTGAGGCGCGCATTGCGCAATCCCACATCCGTGCAATAGAACTTCAGGGGAGACTCGAAATACTTCCGCCCCTTCACGTCATAACGCTGGGCGCCACGGAACAAAAAAGAATCCTTCAACGCCTCCAAATAGCTCGCGATGGTGGCGTGAGTGACCTTCAGCTTCTGCACGCTGGCGAGGGTATTGACGATCTTGCTCACATTGGTCAGAGAGCCAATGGAAGAGCAAAGACTGTCGGTCAGCTCCGACAGCACATGGGGCAGCGAAAAGTCGTACCGTTCTAGGATATCCCGGAAGTAGACCTCCTCAAAAAGACGAGAGAGATAACGCTGCTTCGCCTGGTCGTCCCTCTGGGAAAGCACCAACGGCATGCCGCCATATCGGCAGTACTCCTCGAAGGCCTCCGCACGCTCGCCACCCACCGCAGAATGATATTCCGCAAAAGAGAGGGGATTTACCTCCACTACATCACCACGCCCCCGGAACGCCGTCATGACATCCTTGGAAAGCATCTTGGAGTTGCTGCCAGTGACATAGATATCCACATTCCCCAGCTGCAACAGACCATTCAAAACGCCATAGAGGCGGACATCCTCCGAGGGATGGCGCAACTCCTCCCGGGAAATCGCATACTGGATCTCGTCCAGCAACACATAAAAGACCTCCTTGCTGTCCGTAATCCGCCCGCGAAGATAGTCCCATAACGCCTCCGGCGAACGATATACACGATTCTCCTCGCTGTCCAGAGCAAGAGTCACAATCCGCTCCTCCGGAATGCCCTCCCCCAAAAGACGCTCCCGGAAGAGACGGAAAAGTAAAAAACTCTTGCCACACCGACGCAACCCACAAACCACCTTGATCAGACCATTCTCACGACGGTCCAATAACTGCTGCAAATACCTGTCACGGGAAATAACCATGTCTTCTCAATGAAAATTATATGCAAAAACCAACGAAATTTCCAATAACATACCCCACCACAAGAATTTCGCCATTCAACACCTAAAATCCACACAGGGAATGCCGGTCCCTCAAAGAATTCACCAGGCACTGAAAATTTACATGGAAATCCGAGGAAATTTTCAGTCACAATTTTCCTTCCTCCTTGCCGTTAGGCAAGCCCGCCCCCACCTAGTCTCCTCCACCTGCCACCGGAACTTGCGCGCCAATCAGGCGCGCATTGGCGGAGTCGCCGGTGTTTTCCGGCGATGGGTTTCGGGATCCCCCGAACCCCTGGCCTAACTTCCTCCCTCCTCCTTCCTCCTTTTTCACGCAAAAAGGCGCGTCCCGGGATGGGGCGCGCCTTTAGCGTATGAAGGGTATGGCTACTTTTCTTCCAGCAGTCCGTGCTGTTTCAGATAGTAGAGACCGGTAGAGACGCCAGCCAGTTCGCCGATGCCGAGACCCAGAGCGCTAGTGCGCACGGTGCAAGTGGTGTAGTATTCTTTCCAGGTGAACCGTGGGATGAGTGCCTTAAGGGGCGTCATGAGGGTATCGCCTGCATAGTAGGAGGTGGTTCCCAGCACGATGACCTCGGGGTTGTAGGCGCAGCAGACCACGCCGATGCCCTGTGCCAACCGCATGCAATACTCGTTCCACCACTCCAGTGCCAGGGGGATCTTGGCGTGGACGCCCTCCAACAGCGCCTTGAAATTCAGATTCTCCAGCTTGCCCTCCACGGAAGGCAGGCGGAAGAAGGCGTGATTAGGGTAGTCCTTGAGGTAGTTTTGCATCTTCTGCTGGACCGCGCGACCGCCGGCGTATGCCTCCAGGCATCCGCGCAGACCGCAATTGCACAGCGGTCCATTCACATCCAGAACCACGTGGCCCATCTCGCCGGCATTGCCAGTGCAACCATGGAGCAGGTGTCCGTCCGCGATGACGCCTGCGCCCACGCCCGTGGACATAGTGAGGTAGACCAGATTTTTCTTTCCCTGTCCGCTTCCAAAGAGCCACTCTGCCAGCGCGCCGGCATTGGCGTCATTCTCCAGGGAGACGGGGATACCCAGCCGGTGTGCGATATCGTCGCGGATGGGGATCTGGTCGCCCCAGGTCATGTTGGGAGAGCGCAGGAGCTGTCCTTTTTCCAGATCCAGGGGTCCGGGGGCGGAGATGCCGCAGACTGCGACCTGCTGGAGGGTGATGCCCTGCTTGCCGACCAGCTCCTCCGCGGCCTTGGAGACCTTCTCCAGCGCCTCCTCGTAGGTGGCAGTGGAGGGAATGCGGCGGGAAGCCAGGATTTCGCCCTTTTCGTTGGACAGGCAGACGGCGATCTTCGTGCCGCCGATGTCAATGCCGAGGATGTACATAGTTCGTTGGATTGATAAAAAACGTGGGGTTACTTACAAAAATGCCTGACGCCACCGCGTTCTACGCGCGGGGTGTCTTTTTCTAGTAGAAAGCGGGTCCGGAGGGTCCGTCGCTGAAGAATCCGGGACCGGAGGGTCCATCGGCGAAAGCGGGACCAGAGGGCCCGTCACAGAATGCGGGACCGGAGGGTCCGTCGCTATGGAAGCTCGCGGAGGGAGGGAGCGTGGACTGTACAGGCATGCGCTTGGCCTTGCTCTTTGCGGAGGACTTCTTCACCGCCTTCGCGGGAGCAGTCTTCTGGTGGATGCTCACGGGACCGCCGGGTTCGCCCAGAGCAAAGAGCTCCAAATCAGTTTCGACATTCAGCATTTTTGATGAGATTCCTTTCTTGTGGCTCCGGGAGCGTAGTAGCCTCCGTAGCGATGAACATTCCAAACAAAAAGAAGATATCGCCGATAGGCATCCGCCACGGCGTCCACAGAAAAGCGCTCCAGCGCGCCCCGCCGGATGGCCTCGCGGTTCAGGGTGGGTGCCTGGCGAACCGCGTCGGAGAATTCTGCCTGCGTGCGGCAACGGAAGCCATCCACGCCCTCGCGGATGATTTCGGGGAAGGATCCCCAGTCGGTGGAGATGACGGGCGTGCCGCACATCATGGCCTCGATTGCCACGTATCCGAAGGGCTCCAGGTAGAGGGTGGGCATCAGGACCGCACGGGCCTCGCCCAACAGCCGCGCTTTCTCGGCGCCACCGCAACCGCGATGGACCTCCCGGAACTCCAGTCCCGCCAGAGAGGCGGTCTCCCGCGCCAGCGCCACGCCCTTGTCCTCGGCGGCGCGTCCCAAGTAGACCAGGTAGTCCTTTGGGGTGGGCGTGAAGGGGTAGTCGTCGGGGTTGATGAAATGCGGGATGACGGTATCGAAATACCGGTCCTGCTGGGTCTCGGGTTGACGGGTATAGATGACCTGCTGCTGTGCGTAGGAGGGGAAGACGCGGTAGTTGCTCCAGCAGGTGCCGTAGCCCAGCATGGGCTCGAAGACCGGGATGTCGCTGGACACTGTCACATCACACTGCGCCACACCGTAGATGGAGGCCACCCACTGCTGGACAGTACCCGCATCCATGTGCTTCGACAACGCCTTCGTGAGACGGGCGCTGTATTCCTGGTGCCAGAAATTCCGGAAGGACCACCGGGCACCCTCAGGAGGCACGCCGATGGAGACCACTGTACCGTGGGTGCCGGGCGGGCAGAGGGAGCCCTCCACGCCGTAGTAAAGATACGGCAGCTCCAGCCGCTCCGCCAACTGGCAGAAGTTCCAGCAATTGAAGAGCTGGGAGTCCTCCGGATGCTCGGCGGTGCCCAGTGGCAGATCCGGGTGTCCTAGGATGTGCAGCAGTCCATCCACGCGGGGAAAATCCTAGGTGTGGTAATCGGCGTTGATCTTCACGTAGTCGTGGCTCAGATCGCAGGTCCAGATCTGGAATTGTCCGGGGCCCTGTCCCACGGAGAGCCGCACCTGGAAGGAGCGCTTCTTCAGCACGGCAGCCAGCTCGGCCTCGGTGCACTTCTTGGCGGAGAGGCCGCTAAGCACCACGGGGAGATCGTCGAAGAAGAGATCCACCTGGGTGGGCTTGAAGGGCACATGGCTATACCCGGCAGCGCAGAGGATTCGTCCCCAGTTGGGATCCGCGCCATACCAGGCGGTCTTGCACAACGGCGAACGAGCAATCGCCTCGGCAATCTGCCGCGCGCTCTGGTTATCCAGGGTGCCGGAGACCCGCAGGTCCACAAATTTGGTGACGCCCTCGCCGTCCATCACCATCGCCTTCGCCAAATACGCCGCGCAGAATTCCAATGCGGCGGTGAAGGCCTCAAGCTCCGGGGTATCGGGGAGAATGGCGGCATTTTCGGCGGCGCCATTGGCCAGCACGACCATGGTGTCGTTAGTGGAGGTATCGCCGTCCACGATGATGCGGTTGAAGGAGCGCTCCAGGGCGGTCTGGAGGGCGGTCTGGAGGGCGTCGCGGCGGATGGCGGCGTCGGTGGTGAAATACGCCAGCATGGTTGCCTGTCGGGGCCGCGTCTGGCAGAGGGTCATCTGGGGGGCGATCATGCCGGCGCCCTTGGTCATGGCGCCAATGGTGATCGTCTTGCCAGCAATCTCCAGAGAGACCGCCACGCGCTTCTCCACGGTATCCGTGGTCATGATGGCGCGGGCGGCATCGTGGCTGCCCTTCTCGGAGAGCGCAACCACCGCCAGGTCAATGCCGTGGCGAATGATGCCCATGGGCAGGAATTCGCCAATGACGCCCGTGGAAGAGACCAGCACCTGATCCGTGGTCACATGCAATTTCTCGGCAGCATACGCCGCCATGGCGCGGGTGTCCTGGGCGCCCTGCGCACCCGTGCAGGCATTAGCGACACCACTGTTCACCACCACCGCACGGACCGGCTCCTCACGGCGAATCACCCTGCGGTCCCACTCGACCGGCGCGGCAGCAAAGAGGTTGCTCGTGAAAGCCCCCGCGACCTCCGCAGGACGCTCACTGAAGATCATCGCAAGATCAGGCGCACCGCTCTTCTTCAAACCAGAGGTGACGCCCGCGGCCAAAAAGCCCCGCGGAGAACAGACACCGCCATCAGGTAATGCTTGGAAATCCATAAAAATTCAAGAAAGGAGGAAGGAGGAAGGAGGAAGGAGGAAGGAGGAAGTTAGGCCAGGGTTTCGCAGGCGAAACCCCGCGCCGGAATTTACCGGCGCGTGCA
>CAZMWS010000148.1:0-5490 GCA_964570085.1 uncultured Lentisphaeraceae bacterium
TCCGAAATAGGCGGTTTTCCCCTCAAGACCCAGGGCACCATAGGCGCAAAACGGGGGCTTTACCAAATCCTCAAAAAGAGGACAAAACCGGACAATTGCGACGAATCCGCAGGCTATATTATCGGATTTTCCGAAGCGACCCTTTGTTGTTGCCGCCGTTTGGTTTTTCCCAGCGTGGCGGCAGGGCATGTGTGTTTTGTAGTCCAGGTTCCGTAACCCCGAGGTATTTTCATCATGCACGAACTCGCTGGCAAGACAGTTCCGGATTCCATGTATCTCGACATTCCCGACTTGATTTCGCGGTATTACACGGGCAAGCCGGATCCCTCCGTTCTCGAGCAGCGCGTTGTCTTTGGCACCAGTGGCCACCGTGGCAGCTCCCTGAAATTGAGCTACAACGAGGACCACATCCTGGCGATCACCCAGGCGATTTGCAGCTATCGCGCCACCCAGAAGGTGGATGGCCCCCTCTATATGGGCATGGACACCCATGCGCTCTCCCGCCCCGCCCATGCCACGGCGCTGGAGGTCCTGGCTGCCAACGGCGTCACTGTGTTGATTGCGTCCAATGGCGGCTTCACGCCGACCCCCGTGGTCTCCCACGCCATTTTGGAGCACAACCGCGGTCGGAAGAAGGGCCTGGCGGACGGCATTGTCATCACGCCCTCTCACAATCCCCCCACAGACGGCGGCTTCAAGTATGATCCCACCAATGGCGGCGCGGCGGATACCACCGCCACCAAGTGGATTGCGGACGAAGCGAATCGGTTGTTGGAGGGCGGCCTGAAGGAGGTGCGCCGCATGACTCTCTCCCAGGCGCTTGCCAGCGGTCTGGTGAAGGAGTTCGATTATGTGAGCCAGTATGTGGGCGATCTGGAGAAGATCATCGATTTCGATCCCATCCGTTCCAGCGGCTTGCGCATTGGCGCGGACGCCCTGGGCGGCGCGGGCCTGGGCTACTGGATCCCCATTGCCGAGCGCTACGGACTGGATCTGACGCTGATCCACGGGCGCTACGAGCCAGATTTCCGCTTCATGCACATCGACCATGACGGAAAGATCCGCATGGATCCCTCTTCCGCCTATGCCATGGCGGGTCTGGTCTCCCTGAAGGACCAATACGACATCGCCTTCGGCAACGACCCCGATTTCGACCGTCACGGCATTGTGACTCCCAGCCACGGCCTCATGAATCCCAACCACTATCTGCCCGTGGCCATGGACTACCTCTTCCGCACCCGGAAGGCGTGGAGCCCCGCCGCCGCCATTGGCAAGACGGTGGTCACCAGCGGCCTGGTGGATCAGGTGGCCGCGCGCCTGGGCCGGAAGGTCCTGGAGACCCCCGTGGGCTTCAAGTGGTTCGTCCCCGGTCTCTTCGATGGCTCCGTGGGCTTCTGCGGCGAGGAATCCGCCGGCGCCACCTTCCTGCGGAAGGACGGCAAGACCTGGACCACGGACAAGGACGGCCTGATCATGGGACTGTTGGCCTGCGAGATCACGGCATCCACCGGAAAGGACCCCGCGCAGCACCATGACGAGCTGGTGAAGGAGTTCGGCGAGAAGTGGTATTCCCGACAGGATTCTCCCTGCACTGCCGAGCAGAAGGCGCACATCGCCTCCCTGGATCCGGCGCACTTGCCTCTGACGGAAGTGGCCGGCGAGCCGGTGGTCAGCGCGATCTCCAAGGCCTCCGGCAATGGCGCCTCCATTGGCGGCGTGAAGGTCTCCACCAAGCACGGATGGTTCGCCATGCGCCCCTCCGGCACCGAAAATACCTTCAAGATCTACGCGGAGAGCACCCTCTCCAAGAAACACCTCCAGCAGCTGCTCGATACCGCCGCACAGCTCTAGAGCTCCGATAAACCTCTTCCCCCTAAAAGACAATCCACCCCCGTCCCCACTCTGTTTCTATGGATTCCTCCGAAGTCTTCCCCGAAAGCACCACCGAGCATATCAAGAAGGGCCTGGAATGGCACCTCCGTCACACCCTGGCGCGCAGCCCCCAGAAGGAGACCGACGTGGACTGGTACAGCGCCTTCTCCGTGGCGCTGCGCGACCAGCTCACCGACCGCTGGATGAAGACCGAGGAGGCCTACACCAAGCATAAGGCGCGCCGCGTCTACTACCTCTCCCTGGAATTCCTCATCGGACGCCTCATGGGCAACAACGCCATGAACATGGGCCTCTATGACAAATGCCGCGAGGCCCTGGATGGCGGCCGCGTGACTTGGGAGGACATGCAGGAGATGGAGCGGGATCCCGGATTGGGCAATGGCGGACTGGGACGCCTGGCCGCGTGCTTCGTGGACTCCCTGGCCACTCTGCATCTCCCCTGCATCGGATACGGCCTTCGCTACGACTACGGCCTCTTCCGCCAGCAGATCGTCAATGGCGCGCAGGTGGAGGAGCCCGATACCTGGAAGAAGGACGGCTATCCCTGGGAATTCAAACGCCCCTCCTACGCGCACTCCGTCTGCTTCGGCGGCGAGATCCGCCGCATGGAGGTCAACGGAAAGCTGGTCTGGCGCTGGTTCCCCGCCGAGCGCGTCAACGGCATGCCCTACGATATCCCCATCGTGGGCTTCGGCGGCAAGAATGTGAATAACCTCCGCTTGTGGTCCGCGGAGGCCGACCAGGAGTTCGATTTTCAGGACTTCAACCAGGGCTCCTACGAGAATGCGGTGAACAGCAAGACCCGCGCGGAGAATCTGACCAAGGTCCTCTATCCCAATGACAACGTGGAGCAGGGCAAGGAGTTGCGTCTGCGCCAGCAGTATTTCTTCGTGGCGTGCAGCCTCCACGATATCCTGCGCCGACACTTCGCCGAGGGCGGCACCGTCTATACGCTGCCCGAACGCGCCACCATCCAGCTCAACGACACCCATCCCACTCTCGTCATCCCCGAGCTCATGCGGCTGCTGGTGGACGAATACGAGGTGCCCTGGGATCAGGCGTGGGAGATCACTCGCTCCTGCGTGAACTACACCAACCACACCATCCTGCCCGAGGCGCTGGAAAAGTGGTCCGTGCCACTCTTCCGGAAGCTGCTGCCCCGCCATCTGCAGATCATCTTCGATATCAACAGCATGTTCCTGGAGGAGGTCTCCTCCCGCTATCCCTCCGATCTGGACAAGCTCCGCAATATGAGCATCATCCAGGAGGGCAACGTCCAGGCAATCCGCATGGCGAATCTGGCCATCATCGGCTCCACCCACGTCAATGGCGTGGCGAAGATCCACTCCGACATCCTGAAGAACGTGATCTTCAAGGACTTCGCGGACATGTGGCCCGAGAAGTTCACCAACATGACCAACGGCGTGACTCAGCGCCGCTGGCTGCTCTTCTGCAACCAGCCGCTGTCGCAGCTGATCACCTCCCGCATTGGCGAGGGGTGGGTCACCGATCTCTTCGAGCTGAAGAAGCTGGAGCAGTTCGCCGACGACGAGGAGTTCCTGAAGCAGCTCATGGCAGTGAAGCTCCAGAACAAGAAGCGCCTGGCCGCCTACATCGAGAAGACCCTGGATACCACCGTGGATCCCAACAGCCTCTTCGATGTGCAGGTCAAGCGGCTCCACGAGTATAAGCGGCAGCTCATGCTGGTGCTCTACATCATCATCATCTACCAGCGGATGCTGAAGGATCCAAATATGGATTATCCCAAGCGCACCTTCATCTTCGCGGCAAAGGCGGCGCCCGGATACGCCATGGCGAAGCAGATCATCCGGCTGATCCACGCGGTGGCGCAGACCATCGAGGAGACCCCGGAGGTCCGGGATCGTCTGAAGGTGGTCTTCCTGCCCGACTACCGCGTCTCGCTGGCCGAGGTCATCATCCCCGCTGCCGATCTCTCCGAGCAGATCTCCCTGGCGGGCATGGAGGCCTCCGGAACCGGCTGCATGAAGCTCATGCTCAATGGCGCCCTCACCATCGGCACTCTGGATGGCGCCAATGTGGAGATGGCGGAGGAGGCCGGAGAGGAGAATCTCTTCATCTTCGGCATGACCGCACAGGAGGTGGCACAGCGCCGCGCCACATACTCCCCCTGGGATATCTACCACACCGATCCCGAAATCCGCGCAGCCATCGAGGCCATCCGCGACAATAAGTTCTGCCCCCAGGAACCCTCGCTCTTCCAGTCCATCGTGCAGTCCCTCTTGGACTTCGGCGACCACTATATGCTCCTGGGCGACCTCAAGAGCTACATCGCCGCGCAGGATCGCGTGAACCAGCTCTACCGCCAGCCCATGGCATGGGCGAAGATGGCGCTGCTGAATATCGCCCGCGGCGGAAAGTTCTCCAGCGACCGCACCATCCGGGAGTACGCCGAGCAGATCTGGAAGATCTCTCCCGTGATCCCCGAGTAGCGCGACGAGCCGCCTGATGACGAATCCTTCCTCCCGCTACGGAAAGGCGAAGCTGGTCCTCTTCGACCTGGACGGCACGCTCTATCTGGACGGCGTGCCGTATCCCGGCGCCATCGAGCTGTTCCTGCGCCTCCAGAAGAGCGACATGACGCCGCTCTTCCTGACCAACAATAGCTCCATGCCGCCCTGCGATAACGTGGAACGGCTCCGGCGCATCGGCTTTCCCGCGACGCCGGAGAATGTGATCACCAGCGGACACGGCACGGTGGCGATGCTGCGGGCATACGGGATGCGTGGAAAGCGCCTCTATATCCTAGGGACCAAGCGCTTCCGCGCCTGGATGGCCTCGGAGGGCTTTCCGCATGAAGAGGAGGATCCGCAGGCGCTGCTGGTGGCCTTCGACAAGGAGCTGGATTACGCGAAGCTCCATGCCGCCACACGGCTGGTCCTAAAGGGCGTGCCGGTCTTCGCTACACACCCGGATCCGGTCTGCCCCCCGAACCTCCCGGATGTGGGAATGTATCTGGAGTGCCTGAAGGCGGTGCGTCCCGGCGTGGTGATCCAGGCGATTGCGGGAAAGCCCCACAAGTGGCTCTGCCAGGTCCTCCAGGAGCGCTTCCAGGCGACTCCCGGCGAAATGGTGATGGTGGGCGATCGACTGGATACCGATATCGCGTTCGCCTGCAATAACGGCATGCGCTCCGTCCTCGTCCGAAATGGCGAGCCCATGCCGCCCGAGGGACTCTATCGCCCCACCGTCGTGGTCCCACATATCCGGCAGATGATGGACGAATTCTGGCCCCGGAACCTGGGATGGTAGGAATTCCACACTACATTTTCCGGTCGACCGAATAATTCTTCCCTCTTCTTCCTCTTCAACCGTAAACAAGCCCGATACCGCACCGCCATGCTTCGCACCGACCAAATCATCAATACCGTGGAAATGATCCAGAAGGAGAATCTGGATGTGCGCACCGTCACCCTGGGCATCAATCTGATGGATTGCCGGGACACGGATATCGACGCCCTCTGTCGGAAGGTGGTGGCGAAGATTGAGCGCTTCGCCGGCAATCTGGTGGAGACCTGCGACCGCGTGGGCGGTAAATACGGCATCAGCGTGGTGAAC